>WQVF01000006.1 GCA_009781725.1 Defluviitaleaceae bacterium | reverse complement strand
TGGATTATCGAAAAAACCAATATTCAACGTGCTTCCAAGGTTCGCTCTGCTGCTGGATTGATTGCTTTCATCTTTGCCAGGATTGCTTGTGCTTTCCTTTGCTTTTAATCCTTGATTGGCGTTCAGAAAAATGCTTAACGAGATAGCTCCCATTATTATCCATTTGCCAGTCGTTTATATGCCGCCAGTCTTCGCTTTGCATCCTCTTCGCAATTAGCGAATAACCGCTCCGCGAGTTCTGGGAATTGCCGTTGTAGCGTGGTATATCTAGTTTCACTTCTGATAAATTCTTGGAAAGCCCCTGGTTTGGGGTCCTTTGAATCCATGATAAAGGGGTTTTTGCCTTCATCCGCCAGTAGGGGATTGTATCTATATAGATGCCAGTATCCTGCCTCTACAGCATTTTTCATCTGAGCTTGGGCGTTGGCCATACCCCCTTTTATGCCGTGGTTGATACAGGTGGCATAGGCTATTACAACTGATGGGCCTGGGTATGCCTCTGCTTCCTTGATGGCTTTGATTGTTTGGTTGTAGTCCGCTCCCATGGCAATCTGGGCTACATATACCGTACCGTAGCTCATGGCCATTTGGCCAAGGTCTTTTTTCCCTACTTTTTTGCCGCTGAAGGTGAACTTTGCTACGGACGCTGCCGGGGATGCCTTGGAGGATTGGCCACCGGTATTGGAGTATACCTCTGTGTCCATAACCAGCAGATTGATATCCTCTCCCGAGGCGATTACATGATCCAGGCCGCCGAAGCCGATGTCGTAGGCCCAACCGTCTCCCCCAAAGGCCCAAATTGATTTTTTGACAAGCATATCACTCTCGGCTTGGATATATTTGCATAGTTTGTTATCCCCATGCTGCTTCACAGCCTTAAGCAGGTGTTCGGATGCGGTTTTAGATTTTTCTCCGTCATGGAAGGCATTCAGCCATTCCTGTCCAACTGCTCTAAGCTCATCTGGGAGTTCGGAGATTATTTCCGCCAGCTTATTCCTACGCTGTTTTACAGCTAACGCAAATCCCATGCTAAACTCGGCGGTATCTTCGAATAGGGAGTTGGCCCATGCCGGGCCTTGACCTTTTGCATTCTTTGTATATGGCGTTGACGGCGCACTGCCTCCCCAGATTGAGGAACAGCCTGTGGCATTGCCTATATAGAGACGGTCACCGTATAGCTGAGTGATTAGCTTGGTGTAAGGTGTCTCGCCGCAGCCTGCACAGGCACCGGAGAACTCCAGCAGGGGCACCTCGAATTGACTGCCCTTCATTGTGAATTTGTCGAAAGGATTGGGGGTGTGGTCTAAGGCGATGAGGTGATCCCAGTTGGGTTTTTCTATGGGGAGCCGGGTTTCGAATGGTTGCATTACCAAGGCTTTATCCTTTGTGGGGCATTCTACTGCGCAGACTCCGCAACCGTAGCAGTCCAGAGGGGAAACCTGTATGCGGTAATGGAAGTCTTCCACACCCCTGCATTTGAGGGTTGCCATATCGGGTTTTTCTTCTGTGAAAAGGAATGGCCGGATTGTGGCATGAGGGCATACATATGCACAGCGATTACACTGAATACAGTTTTCCGATACCCATACAGGCAAGTCAACGGCGACGCCTCGCTTTTCGTAACGGGAAGTCCCTTGCTCAAAGGTGCCGTCTTCACGGCCACTGAAGGCAGATACGGGAATGGAATCCCCCTTGAGGGCATTGATTGGCATGGCAAAGTCCCGGACAAAGGGCGGGATTTTTGAAAAGTCGGCGGTGGTATCATCGGCAGCATTGGCCCACTCAGCGGGGATAGCGACTTCCCTAACTTCTGCCACGCCGGCATCAATACAGGCATGGTTTTTCTTGACGACATCCTCGCCACGGTGACCGAAGGAGGCCTGGGCGGCATCCTTCATATGCTTGACCGCTTCCTCAATTGGGATAATATTTGTCAGTTTAAAAAATGCCGCCTGTAGAACAGTACTGATTTGCCGCATTCCGATTTTCTTAACGATAGAAATCGCATCAATTACATAGAACTTAGCCTTTTTCTCCGCCAAAGCACGCTTCATAGTGGCAGGCAGCTCAATCTCTGGGTTACAGTTGAGAAGAAAAATACCACAGGGCTTCAAGTCTCCCAGCATATCGTATTTATCCACATAGGAAGGATTATGGCAGGCAACAAAGTTAGCGGCTTTGACCAGATAGGTTGACCTAATCGGCTCATTCCCAAATCGAAGATGGCTCTGAGTTATACCGCCGGATTTCTTGGAATCATAGGAAAAATACGCCTGGGAATACATATCCGTATAGTCCCCGATAATTTTTATTGAGTTCTTGTTGGCTCCTACCGTCCCATCGGAGCCTATTCCCCAGAACTTAGCGGAATAGGTATCCTTGGGAACAAGGTCGAGATATTCCCCCACGGTAAGGGAGGTATTGGTTACATCGTCGGTTATACCCACAGTAAAATGGTTGAGGGGTTTTTCCTTTGTCAAATTATTGAAAACAGCCACGATTTGAGATGGGAAAACATCTTTAGAGCCCAGTCCGTATCGTCCACCGATAATCATCGGCATACGGCTGCTTTGTTCAAAGTACACGGTACAAACATCTTGGTACAGGGGCTCGCCCAGAGAACCGGGCTCCTTGGTGCGATCAAGGACAGCAATGCGCTTCACAGACTTTGGCATCGCAGCAAGGAAATGCTTGGCTGAGAATGGCCGATATAGGTGAACGCTCAACAAGCCGACTTTTCCCCCTTTGGTGTTGAGGTAATCTACTGTTTCCTCGATTGCCTCGCAGGCTGACCCCATTGCGACAATTACATTTTCAGCATCGGGTGCGCCATGATAATTAAATAACCCATAATTCCTTCCGGTTAGCTTGTTGATTTCATTGAAATATTCCTCAACGATAGCCGGGATTGCCTGATAGAAGGGGTTATTGGCCTCCCGGGCTTGGAAGAAAATATCCGGATTTTGTGCTGTGCCTCGTAGTACAGGGTGTTCGGGATTAAGGGCATTGGTCCTAAATTTTGCAATGGCCTGGTGGTCGACCAGTCGGTCAAAATCCGCATAATCGATTATTTCTATTTTTTGTGCTTCATGAGATGTGCGGAATCCGTCAAAGAAATGCAGAAACGGCACCCGTCCCTTAATAGCCGCGAGATGAGCCACTGGCCCGATATGCATAACCTGCTGTACACTGGATGAGGCAAGCATAGCAAACCCAGTCTGACGGCAGGCCATTACATCGGAGTGATCCCCAAAAATAGAAAGGGCCTGGCTTGCCAAAGCCCGGGCACTTACATGGAGCACACCTGGGAGCAATTCCCCGGCCATTTTGAACATACTGGGAATCATAAGAAGCAGTCCCTGGCTTGCGGTGTAGGATGTGGTAAGAGCTCCGGCCTGTAGTGAGCCGTGCATTGTGGCGGCAGCTCCTGCTTCAGATTGCATTTCTACGACTTGCAATGTCTGGTCGAAGATATTTTTCTTGCCATTAGCGGCCCATTCATCGCAGAACTCTGCCATATTTGACGATGGGGTGATGGGGTAGATACCTGCAACTTCTGTGAAGGCGTAGGATACATAGGCGGCGGCTTCGTTGCCATCCATAACTTTCATGACTTTTTTGCCCATAAAAAACTCCTATCATGGAAAATTTTCGATGATAGGAGTTTCTCCGTTAACTATTGTTATTATGCATTTGACTATCGTTGCAGCTGTAAATCTGGCAGAGCAGCTTGAAGCTCGTTTAGCTGGTCTCGAGTTAAAGGATTACGTCTTATCTCAGCCCATTCTAGATTGTACAAAGCAGCAAGGGGAGTAATATCGGAAATCATGTTGTCACTTAATGATAAACTCCGCAAAGTCGTTAACTCTCCAAGTGGTGACACATCGCTTATTTCATTGCGATTTAGAAAAAGACGAGTTAGGTTTGGGAGACTTTGAAGTGGCAGCACAGACAAATCGCTGATTTGAGTATCAATCAAAGCAAGCCTATATAGATTGGTATGCCTACTAAGAGGCGAAAAATCTTGGATATCAGCAAAGTTTAGTTGAAGATTCACTAGATTTGGCAAATTATTAAGTATTGATAAATCCCTAAAATGAGATGCCTGTAATAATTCAAGGTATCGCAGGTTGTATAATACCCCAATAGGGGAAAAATCGGTTATCCTGTTTTGCCCCCCTGTGCAGTCTATTCTTAATCTTGTTAAATTGGGAAGATTGCGCAATGCTGCAATATCACCGCTGAAATAGGGATTCCAGTGAAGGGATAAATCTGTCAGATATGGAAGATTGTCAAGAGCTGATAAATCGATAATAAGGCTGTGCCCTATGCTAAGCCACTCCAGTCCCGTAAGATTATTAATAGGCGAAATATCCTGGACTGAGCTGTCGAACAAGGAAAGGGATTTTAAACCTGTAAGATCTGCAAGGGGCGAAATATCCCGGATTGTGCTACCGGACAGGGAGAGGGTTGTTAAGCCTGCAAGATTTGCAAGGGGTGAAATATCCCGGACTGGGATACTGCTCAGGGAAAGGGATGTTAAGCTTGTAAGATTTGATAGGGGTGAAATATCCTGGACTAGGCTGTTGGATATGTGAAGTGATGTTAGGCTTGTAAGATTTGCAAGGGCCGAAATATCCTGGATTGGGTTATTGTCCAGGGAAAGGTATGTTATGCTTGTAAGATTTGAAATGGATGAAATGTCCGCAATGTTGGTATTACGCAATACCAAACGTGTGGTGCCAAGGGGAATTCTCCCGCTTTCAAACATTGCGTTAAGCTCGGAGCCGGTTATCTCCTGGTCAATCAAAAATACCTCTACGTCTCCTCTTTCCCTTCCCTCATAAATACGCTGGTACAGGCGCATCATAGTAACAATGCTTTGTTCCCTGGTAAAAGCCCCTTGAGGAGAAAACATCCTATTGCCGACACCTTCCATTATACCGGCCCAGACTACGCCACCCACCTCATATCTTGCCCATGAAGCGATATCTCTCCTATCGGCAAAAATGATATCCGCGGGTCTTACTGGATGCCACATGACCTCCAAAAGCCGAAAAACAAGCAACCCAGCCTGTTCCCGAGTAAGCTCCCCATCAGGGTTAAACCTGCCTACCCCAACCCCGGACACAATACCGATATAGGCTGCTTTTTCTACCGCAGTATCCTCAGTATCAATAAAACTGACCCGGCCTGTGATAGGGCCCATAAAATGCTCATACAAAGTCACCCCAAGGGCGGCGAACTCTGCCCTAGTTGTTGCCCTCCCAAAATCCGACTGCAAATTCGCCGGTACTAATCCCAAACTGATGGCTTCTTCTACCGCCTCCGCCGCCCAGCGTGAGGGTGCGGTTAGCATGGGGGTTGTTACGAACAGGGCCATTACCATTGCCATCAAAACAGCGATAAACTTTTTCATGAGCCAGCCTCCTATAGCGAATTTAATGAGAAACAGCCCAGACAGAGCCAAAAATCGCGAACGCTTCTACGCATTTTCGGCGACAGGCTGGACTGATTTCGAGTTAATTCGCTCTATCCACCCATTTTGGGCGGCGTTATCAAAACCGTATTTTTTCTTGTCATAAAAAACAAAGTATAGCTCAATATAGCAATGAAATTCAGTAAAATATCTCAAAAAACCAACGACCGCTTTACACCAAATCATCAAACCCGAAGCGTCACAATAATTACACAGATAATACTACTTATTGGCAAATTAAACAACCAAACAACAATCTACTCCATCCGTATCGTTTCAACAATATTCTTACCCCTAAGCCGCGACGCAGAATAGCGCATGGTAATCCATGTAATAATAAACACAGCAAGGACAACTAGAAGTATGGCAAACAGGGGAAACTCAAAGCGGAATTCTACGGAATGCAGCATAGCTTGATAAATCAATAACGCCGCACCTACCCCTAGGGGTATCCCCACAACAAGAGACTTAAAGGAGCATAAAATACTCTCCAGATTAAGCATACGGCTAAGGCCACCCCTGGTCATCCCCACAGACTGCAAAACAGCAAATTCCCTGGCGCGGCTGCGTACATTTGTAAAAATCGTGCTGATTACATTGGTAACCGCAATTAGGGTAAGCATCCCTATAAATCCATAGACAAACACCATTACTAGCCGGGCAAGAGCTCGGTCTTGATTGGCTATGGCTACAAAGTTAAATACATTTCTATGGGAAAACAAATCAGAAGGAGGTATCAGCTCGTCAAATGCTTCATGGGTATGGATTGTAAAGCCTCTTGGGTCATCGGTTTGGGCAAACCAGAAGTATGCCTTTGCTTCAAAGGGGGGCACTATTATAGCGATTCTGCCACGGGTTGCATGCATAATATCCCTGGGGATTTGGTCAATCCTTAGCTCTCCATGTAATGGGACTTCCAATATATAATCATGGCTTTCAATTGTCACTGTTTCTTGGGCGAAATTAAAAGGCAAAAACTCCACCCATCTGCCATCTACATGCTGTCTGGAATAATTTACAATAATATTGGAGCCAATGGGCACCCCGGCCCGCCTGCTTAGTTCTGCATAAGTTTCAGCATCAAGGGTAACAAGAGTCAGGGACATCCACACCTGGTCATATGTTTCATCGGTCACCAAGGCTTGATACATATCGGGTGACAGCAGGCTTATAGGCACATGACCGCCAGTTACCCGCCAGTTACTTGAGCTTGTGCCGACACTCATAACCTCTGTGTCGGGAAATTCTCGAAGTCTTGCTGTAATAGCCTCAGCATTGTATGGGGACATTGGGTCATAGACAAAATGACAAAGGTCTCCATCTTCTGTAAGAACGACCTCCATAGAAGTGGCGAACTCTCCCACCACATCAGCATCAAGTGGGTTAAGCACCAGTTGTGCCATTCTGTTTAAGTGAGCTCCAAAACTGCTGGCTGCGATAAATAAAACAATGCTAATGGAAAGTGACCAAACCGTGGCCCGGAAATTACGTTTGCTGCGCTTTAAAGACTTTGATGCAAGCATCCCTTCAAAACGGAAGAGCTTTTTTACAAGCCAATTGGCTCGGACATGCTTTGCCTTTACCTTAACATCCCCATGTCTGAGGATTGCGCTTATTGCCGGGATTTTTGCGGCCTTGCGACCAGGGAGCCATGCAGACAAAAGCACAGTGCCCAAAGCAATTACAATGGACACGATTATTGCCTGCCATGCAATTACAAATCTAAACATAGCATTGGGGTTTTGGGATTGGTCTATCAGCAGATCCCGAACAAGATAATTGGCAATTTCCATACCGATAAACTGCACTAGCAGGCCTACGGCTATCCCGATAGGTATTCCGATTAAGGACAAAAACAGACTTTCATACATAATGGATTCTGCAATCTGCCGCTTGGTAGCACCTACACTCTTGAGAATACCAAACTGAGAAAGCCGCTCCCCGGCACTTATCCTAAAAGCGTTGGAAATAACAATAACCGAAGCCGCAACAATGATTGAGCTTAATACCAAGCCAACGCCAATCATCATTGTATAGTACACATCCCGCAGTTCGCCTCCTACAAGATAGTAAATCGTAGCAAAAGAGCTGGCCACAAAACCAAAAACCGCGGTTATCATTGATGTGGAAAGAACTATGCCAAGAAGAGTCCAAATAGCCCGCTTTGGATTAGTCTTAAGCTGGGCTTTGGCCAATTTTGCTGTGAGCTTCATGGCGCACCCCCTCGTCGCTTATTATGTGTCCGTCACTTATTGTGATAATCCGGTCCGCCTGAAGAGCGATTTTTTCGTCATGAGTAATCATAATCAAGGTTTGGTTATAGCGTTTATTTGCCATTACTAGTAAATCAAGGATATCCCGGCTGGATTTTGAATCCAAATTTCCCGTAGGCTCATCCGCCAAAATAACTGCGGGGCTATTAATAAGGGCACGAGCGATACTTACCCGTTGCTGCTGCCCACCGGAGAGCTGACTCGGCAAATGATTTGCCCTGTTTGTAAGGCCGGTCAGCTCCAACAGTTCCTTAAGCATGGCCTGATTTGGCTTACGTCCATCCAGTAAGTACGGCAGCATTATATTTTCCTCTGTTGTAAGGGTAGGAATCAGGTTATAAAACTGATACACAATCCCCATATTGCGGCGGCGGAAAATGGCAAGGTTGGATTCGTTCATAGCAAAGATATCCTGTCCATCAATATGGACTTTGCCGGAGGTAGGCCGATCAATCCCCCCAACAAGATGCAGCAATGTAGATTTACCGCTACCAGAAGCCCCAACTACTGCAACAAAGCTGCCCTTCTCCACAGTAAAGGACGCCCCCACTAATGCATTGACCTGGGCGTCATCCTTGCCGTAAATCTTAGTTAATTGTTCTACTCGTAAAATACTCATGTTTTGCTCCTTTGCATTTGTTATGGGAGTAGTATAGGCAATGATTGTGACTCCTCGGTGACAAAAGCAGAAATTTTGGTGACAGTTTTGTCACATGGATGCTTATAAGTTTTGTACAAAAAAGGCTGTCACATTAAGGAGTAATATAAAGCCCGTCATCCCGGGATTGACCCGGGATCCCCTTAGCCTTTCGACAAAGATAATGGGACCCCGGATTAAATCCGGGATGACGAGCCTTGAATTAACGGCATTCTTAACGAGACAGCCCCTTTTTATGTAATATTGCAGTTCTCAAATCAATGCTGAAAGGACTTACGGTATTGCAAGGGTGTCCGCTTTGCTAGCTTGTTAAATATCCTTATAAAATGCTCCACACTGGAATATCCACAGGCTGCAGATATATCTGCTACGGACAAATCCGTGGTCTTAAGGAGATTTTTTGCATATTGTACCCTTATATTCATCAGATCTGCATTGGGGGATGTCTTAAATAATTGATTATATAGAACCGTAAATCGGCTACGGGTAAACCATACCTGTTTTGCCATCTGGCTCACGGTCCACTCCCTTGGGTTTGCCCGTACATCTTCCCGCAAGGCCATAAATCGCTGCCTTATCTCAAACATGCGCTTTAGACGGGGCTTGTTTTCTACATATGAGTTGGCTAGATTATCGAATAGATTTTGGAGATGCCCCTGGGTCTCGCTGCTGCGGTCAACGATTTTGTCAACCAATGTATATGTAATAATCTCAAGCTGCCGGGTGATTTCACAAGGGTTGGCTACATAGAATATCTCATTTTCCGGTAAGCCATATCTTGCGATAAAGCAGGGGTCATCAACGTTGAATATAAGAAAGTCATTCATGAAAGTACCATCGTGATGCCTGTACTCCTGCTTCTGCCCTGGACTATAAATAATACACGCGCCTTCGTCTGTTATATGCTCTACACCATCAATGACAACAACGGCGGGCAAAATAAAATGTATAAACAGATATATCTCAGGGCCAAACCCTGTTGGATTATTCGCATGATAAAAATCAATTTCCTGTTTGTGATGGGATACGTTGAGTACTGTTATGTTTGCCATGGAGCACTTCCTCTTTTCACCAAATTAGCCTTTCGTTCTATTTTAGAACTTGTGTTGATATTTGTCTATATTCCATTAATATATTAATTAAAAAAGTCAATTTGCATTCTTTTTCTGACTTGAAGAATGATTCAACAAGATATATTCACAACAACACCCACTAAAACCAAGAACATTTGCAATATTTTATGCAGTTGTCTCGCCTTGACAGGGGTGCTGATTAGCATAATATATATAAAGATTTACTTAAAACTATATTTCGTTTTGTGAAAGGAGCACATGATGAAGAAACTACTTATTGCGTTATTGTTGCTTTCCCTTGTATTAGTGTTTGCGGCTTGCGGACGCGACAATGACGAACCCGAGCCGGAGCAGCAACAGGAGGAGCAAGGAGAACAACAGCAGCAGGAAGAGCAGCAAGAAGAACCCGAAGACATGGGGTTGCTCGGGCCCCACAATCCAATTGAAATCAGTATGCTGCTTGTCACCACCGAGGTAGCACCTGCACCAGGCAACAGAATTGCAGTCCTGATGGAAGAGCGGCTAGGCGTGACTATCAGTTATGAAATTGTAACGCCGGAAATGCAAGCAGAGCGTATTAGTGTGCTTATTGCTGGCGGAGGCGCAGGCTTGCCTGATATCCTTGCAACCGGTGAAGTTGAGGCTCGCCTTACAGAAGCAGGGGCGAAGCTGCGACTGGACCCGTTCATTGACAGCGGTAGGTTCCCCAATATCTATAACCATGTAGCACCATACCGTGCCAGGCTTTCATGGCGTGGCGGTGGTGTTGATGATGGGCTTTACACTTTGCCCAACTATAATCGTTTCTATGGTAATCCCCCACTTTTAAGCCCCACTCACTATGGTACAGGTTTCTTCCTCCAGAAACGAGTGTTGGAGTGGCATGGTTTCCCTGATTTGTCTAATATGACACTGGAGCGTTATTTCCAACTGATTGAAGAGTTTATCATGGAAAACCCGTACACCCCTGAGGGCCTACCGCACATTGGATTTACCTTCCCTGCTTTCCCAGGGCGAGTATGGGGTATGACAAACCCGCCAATGTTCCTGGCAGGGTTCCCCAACGACGGCGGTGTTATTGTGCGAGATGGCGTAGCCAGTATCTATGCAGGCACAGAGTATGACCACAGATACTTCTATCACTTAAACCAAATGTTCTTGCGCAATGGACTAATGCCAGGTGAATCTGTACTGGTAGACCCAGAAGCAACGACCCAGTCCCAGGATATGTATTTTGCCAATGTTGCCAATGGTCGTGTACTGGGTATGCACGATCAGCGTTGGGGCTTTGGTAGCCCCCATGACTCGTTGGTCGCGACAGGTCAATTTAATCGTACATTTGTGCCCACTATGCCCACCTTTGATGGTCGAGCACCTTGGTATGCAGACAGGGATGTAATGAACATCCACCAAGGCTTTGCCATATCCTCTATGGTATCAGAAGAACGTGCAGAGCATCTGCTTGCCTTCGTTGATACAATTTTATCTGAAGAATGGCAAATCCTCCTTTCTTGGGGCCAAGAAGGCCTAGATTATCATATAGGCCCAGACGGTATTTTTTACCGTACACCTGAACAACGGCTAAACTATGACGATACCATATGGCGTCAGCATAACCGTCTGATGGGTTTCCTAGATATGATGCCCAAGCTTCAAGGCACACTGTCCTGCGGAAATGCATTTACCCCCGGTCATCAACCCCTTGAGTTCATGGATGGTCTTGATGAGTATGACAGATGGTTCCTAGAGCAATACGACAAGCGCACATGGCGCGACTTCGTAAATGACCCTCCCCCCAATCCTCCTCATTATCCGGCATGGCAGATATCCGTAGGCTCAGGCACCCCGGCTGACATGGCACGCTCGGAATTGGAAGTTGCTGCGTTGCAGCATTTGCCTGCAATCATAATGGCACCAGATGGACAGTTTGACACGCGTTGGGCAGATTATATAGCTCACATTGACAGGATAGATGTAGCCGCATTCGAAGAGGCCATGACAGCAGGTATACAAGAACGCATCAGGAACTTGGGTTACTAATGCTGATTTCAGAAAGTCACGTCAACAACCGAGCGGAAAATCGGCGGCTTTAGGCCGTCTTCCGCGACGCGTTGAAATAGTGTCGAATTGGGCACCCGGGAAACATGGGTGCCCAATTACATACATGTAAAGGCGGAAGGAGTATCTTCATGGCTAAAGTGGGAAGATTACGCATGGGTAGAGGGCGGCTTGCACGGAAATATAAGTTGCAATGGGCATTATTGCTTATGACTGTACCCTGGTTCCTATACCGGTTGCTATTTTCATATGTGCCCCTTATAGGATGGTATATTGCTTTTAGTGATTATCGTCCGCGTATAGGTATGAGCCCTTGGCAGCAGATAATGCAAAGTGACTTTGTTGGGCTGCAAAATTTCAGGATGCTGTTGGACACAGATACAGTTATGGGCCAGCGGTTCATACAATCTGTTATAAATACCTTTGGGCAAGCGATATTAACCCAAATTGTGGGGTTTATCGCCGCTATTACCCTATCACTTATGCTCCATGAAGTCCGCGTCAATGGCTTAAAGAAAGTCATTCAGAATATTCTTTACCTTCCCCACTTCCTTAGCTGGGTTATAGTTGCAAGCCTTGCCTCACTTGCTTTGGCACTGCCTGTTTCCGGGGGTATCATAAACGAATTTTTATTATGGACGCGCATCATAAGAGAACCGATTCATTTCCTTGCAAATCCAAGTTATTTTTGGGGGATTGTTGCCGGTACTCATCTGTGGCGCAATCTTGGTTGGAATACAATTATCTATTTAGCGGCCATGACAGCCGTTGATCCAAACTTATACGAAGCGGCTTCCATAGATGGCGCAAATCGCTACCGAAAGATGTGGCATATTACCCTGGCTTGTATACGGCCAACTATTGTTATGCTGTTAATCATGAACACAGGATGGCTACTCACCTCCGGTTTTGAAATCCAATGGTTCCTTGGCAGCGGGGTAAATATTGCCAGGGCAGAGAATATTGATATATTCATACTCCGTTACGGTATCCAAATGCAAAACTTTGGCATAGCTACCGCTGCGGGTATTATGCGGACATTTGTAAGCATCACACTGCTCTCCATCGTAAACTTTATATCTGGCCGCCTGGGCGGGGAACGATTATTCTAAGGGGAGGGATAGCCATGAAAAAGAATAAAAATAAAGAGCAAAACAAGATGCCCCGTAAGTCCATACAATGGGAACCTATTATTTTCCATACTATAAATTTCACGCTTCTTATTGGACTTTGCATAATAATGATATACCCAATGCTTAACCAATTGGCAATCGCCCTAAACGATGGCTTGGATGCCATTAGAGGTGGCATACGTCTCTGGCCGCGGGAGTTTACATTGGAGAATTTCCGGGCTGTATTCGCTACTCACACTATTGTGGATGCGTTTTTCATGTCCGTATACCGCACGGTAATAACGGTTATCCTCAACATAATAATTACGTTTATGTTAGCATATGCCCTAAGCCGCCGAGAATTTGTTTTGCGTAAAGTCATAACAATTGTATTTGTGCTGACAATGTACTTCGATCCGGGGCTTATCCCACATTTCTTGCTTATGCAAAGCCTAGGAATGGTCAACACCTTTCATATATACTGGGTTCCTAATCTTATTGGGGCATTTAATTTAATTATAATGCGCACATATATCCGTGGCATATCAGAGTCCTATATAGAATCCGCAAGATTGGACGGCGCGGGTGAATTCCGAATATGTTGGCAGGTGATAATGCCTTTGTGCAAGCCGGTTATCGCTACCGTTGCCCTTTTTGTTGCTGTAGGTTCATGGAATGCATGGTTTGACAATTTTATTTTCAATGCGGGTACACAGCGGTTAGCGGTATTGCAGTTTGAACTGATGAGGCTTCTGGCCGCGGCCACTGGTGTGGGGCAGGCGGGACAGGGACATGCGGCACAAGCGGCTGCGGCAGCAGCCGGTGTCGCGCAGGTGACACCCCTAACCATACGCGCAGCTATCACTGTCGTTGCCGCAGTGCCGATTTTAATGGTGTATCCCTTTTTGCAAAAATATTTTGTAAGCGGTGTTCAATTGGGCGGGGTAAAGGAGTAAAAGATGAAAGCGAAAATGACGGTTAATAATGCATTTACCATCAGTGAAATCGACCCGAGGATATATGGCTCTTTTCTTGAGCATATGGGCCGGGCGGTATATTCCGGCATATATGAGCCCGGCCATGTAACCGCGGATGCAAATGGCTTTCGCAATGATGTTAAGGCTCTGGTAAAGGAGCTGAAAACCCCGATTATCCGCTATCCCGGAGGCAATTTCTTGTCTGGATACAACTGGGAAGACGGAATAGGCCCGGTGGAAAAACGTCCTCCACGCCTAGACCTTGCCTGGAAAACCGTGGAGACAAATGAAGTCGGACTCCATGAGTTTTGCGATTGGGCTAGGGAGGTCGGCTCGGAAGTAAATATGGCAATAAACTTAGGTACCAGAGGCGTCGACGCCGCTCGCAATATCGTGGAATACTGCAACCACCCCGGGGGCACCTACTGGAGTAATCTGCGCCGCGCTAATGGAGCTGAAGCCCCTTTTAAGATTAAAACCTGGTGCCTAGGCAACGAAATGGATGGCCCCTGGCAAATAGGTAGCAAGACTGCCGAGGAATACGGCCGTATAGCCGCCGAAGCCGCCAAGGTAATGAAATGGGTAGACCCAAGCATCGAACTGGTGGTTTGCGGCTCCTCTGGCAGCGGTATGCCTACCTTTGCTGCGTGGGAGGCCACGGTGCTTGAGCATACTTATGAATATGTAGATTATCTGTCCCTTCACAGTTATTACAATAACACTAAAGATGACCTGCCCAATTATCTTGCAATGTCTGAAGGAATGGATAGGTTTATCAAAAGTGTTGTTGCAATCTGCGATTATATCAAGGCAAAAAAGCGTAGCGAAAAGGTACTTAAACTTTCCTTTGACGAGTGGAATATATGGTATCACTCTCATAAAAAAGACAGCAAAAGGGAGCCGTGGGGCGTTGCACCCCCTATCTTGCAAGATATTTATAACTTCGAAGATGCGCTGCTGCTGGGCTGTTTGCTGATAACCCTTATAAAGAACAGCGACAGGGTGAAAATCGCCTGCCTTGCCCAATTGGTCAATGTAATAGCCCCGATAATGACGGAAAAAGGCGGCCCCGTATGGCGGCAGACGATTTTCTATCCATTTATGCAGGCGGCACATCACGGACATGGGACGGTGCTACGCCACAACATAGATGTGCCGACTTATGATTGCGATGAATTCAAGACCGTGCCTTATGTGGAATCTACGGTGATATATAACCGGGATAAAAACGAAGTCGTGGTATTTGCAGTAAACCGCTCGACAGATGAGAGAATGGACTTCGCGGTAGAGCTGCAAGGGTTTACTCCGAAGGATATCATAGAGCATAGCGAAATAAGTGGTCATGACATCAAACAAACCAATACTAAGAATGATGGCCGGGTAAGTCCTAAAGTAGCCCAGGCGGCTGAAGTAAATGGGAATCAACTTAATGCGAAACTTAAGCCCCTTTCTTGGAATATGATTCGTGTGAAGGTTGACGCATAGGCCTAAGCTTTGAGTACAAACACATTTTCGGTCAAAATGATAAAGCATCTGCAATCATGTAAGCGTAGTGTCTTACATCATAGCGAATTAATTCGCTATAATCGGATGCTTTTAACTATTGTTAAAAAAAATCACCAGTTAAGCTCCGGCAAAATTCCATTTTGCAAATCGCACATTTCGTTAATCATGGCTACTGCGTTGTAATAATTAGAGACCGTGGGATCCAGCAGAACCGCCTGTAGTAGCTTATTACGGGATTTTTCCTCGTACGCGTCGATTACTAGTTTGTGAATCGCGCCTTGGGCGGCAATCATTTGAGCGATAGCAGTGGGCAATACGTCGCTCGGATGCGGATGGATGCCCTTGCCGTCTACCATGGCCGGCAGCTCGATTACCATGCCTTCTGGCAAATCCTTGGCGTAACCTTTATTCGGCAGGTTAACGGCTCCTATTTCAGTAGGTATGTCAAAGAAAATGGCCTCGGCTATTGGTATGCCATATTCCCCTGACCCTGTTATTTCCCTTTCGGAATCGAAACTGTTTTTCCAATCATCGGTATGCTTGGTAAAGAGTTCGCGATTCGTCGGATTTGAAGAGAAGGAGTATATAAATGGAGGCGGCTTTTTTGCGGACTGCCAAAGGTTATCTGCAACAGGGTCATGATAAAATTGTGGCAATGCACCAGCAAGGAGGCTGTCGCTCCACGCAAAATATTCTCCGATATGGTTGGCACCGGGATAAGGCCATAAACCATAGGTTCTAAGCATTATGCGGGGCAGAGCCCACTCATCCCACTGTGCTAATGGGTCAGCGTTTCTTTCTGCTTCCCGCAATCGTGAGTATAAATCCTCCCCTGTTTCCCTATCCCATATTTTTGTGAACCAACCAAAATGATTGAGCCCTACAGATTTATAAGCAATTCTCTCCATAGGCAATTCCAGGAATGCAGATAACTGTCCCCGCCCGATAATCTCCCCGTGACACAGGCCCACAACCTTTATATTGCTGAGTCGTGATATGCCTTCTACCAGCTTCGCCTCCGGGTTAGTGTAGTTTAGCATCCATGCGTCTGGGCATTCCTTTTCCATCATTCGCGCTATTTCAAGAAGGGGCGGTAGGTTTCTCAATGTATGGAACATGCCGCCAGGGCCGCCGTTTTCGCCGTAAATCTGTCTGAAACCATAGCGGCGTGGTATATGAAAATCTTGTGACCAGTAGTGATATCGCTCAACCTCAATAGCGGTAATTACAAAGTCTGCCCCGGATATGGCTTTACATAAATCTGTGGTGGCAGTAATGCGAGGGGTTCTACCCATACGATTTGCGATTTTCTCGCAAAAACTGCGAGATAATTCCAATGGTTCCGGATTGATGTCCATTAAGGATATTTCGATTTCGACTTCCACGAAGCTTTTATTTTGCAAAATATCTACAATTGTGGCAGGACAAAAACTAACGCTGCCTGCACCTATAAACGCAAATTTAACATGCTTTTTCATATTGCACCCTCCACCTAGGTTTTGAAATAATCCATATAGAACAGCCAATCATGCCTGCTCATAAAATGTGTCCCACTTCGTAAGTTATAAGCGATTCTACCATTGTCGAGCTTAGTGCCTACATCTGGAAATCTATCTAACGGTGCTACCAGGCCGCGGGTGCCTAGCAACTGATAAGCTTTATGTGCCTCTACCAGAGACATATACTCGCTTACCGGGTCGGCCCAAATATCTTCTTCGGCGTTGGATACTGCCAAGGGACGGGGGGCAATCAGTGATGCAAGCATACTTTGCTCAAAGGGCAATTCATGTTCTCGGTTTACATATTTATGATAATTTTTGCAAAACCAATAGGGGAATACATGGACGATATCCGCTACTCTTTCCCCCAGCTTGTTCCTGGTAATTGCCATGCCGCCGCAACCGGAATTATTAACCCCGACTCCGGCAAAGCGTAAATCCTGAGCCCCACACCATAGGGCTGTCTTTCCAAGTCGGGAGTGGCCCACTACGTAAATCCTGTTTTTGTCCACTTCCCGCAAGGTTTGCAAATAATCCATCACCCGGCTTGCACCCCAAGCCCACATGGATATTTTGCCCCAAAGAGAGCCGTCGTCATCTGCACGGTCATACATAGCCGCAATGCCCCCGATAAAATTGTCGTCGCCGTCCAATGTTATTGCGTTATTATCAAAGATTGCCAGTCCATATTTTTGGTCCACCAGTTCCTCAATGGGTCCGTACTTGCCGCATGGGTATGGAGTGAATGAGATATAGACAATTATCGGAGGATTTCTTTCGGATTTAGGCAGCACTATGTCCACAGGGAAGGCAAATTCACCCTTTGGAGTATCGAAGCTCACGCTCACTTGGCGGTGGTGGGCCTTGCCTGCCCAGGCTATCTGGTCATCGGAAAGGACCTTTGCCCGTACCCCCTTTGGGGCAGGGGGGGCAAATCCGTACTCTTCCCGGCAAAATAGGTCAAGGAGTTCCTGCCGGTATGACGGCCATTTTCCCGCTGTCATGCCCTCCGGGAATACCGGGGGCAGGTTTCTTCTTTTGATGTCCAGTTGGAAGTCTGTCATATATCATGGCCTCCTGTATATAAAATGGGCTGTCTATATCGACAGCCCTGTGATTATACTTATTCTTAGCGGAATCTTTCCAGTGTATATGCTACTGCATCCGCCATACCTGCAAGCACTTCCAAATCCCATTCCATTACTTCATAAAATCCAAAACCAGGCAACAGTTCCATCATATTATCCCACAGCCGGTTAAACTCGGCTTCATCCCTTGCAAAAAGCATCTGCCAGGATGTGTTTACGAATTGAGTGGAAACTTGTGAGCGCATTACTTGCAAGCTGGAATCTTCCGGTGGTGCGGCAAAGGCCATTCCCGGTGTTACGGAAATCATGTTGTTTTGAACAATATATTCCATAGGGGAAAGGGCACCAAAGTGCTCTTGCCATTCCAATACAAAGTGGTTGCGATTACGGCCTAAGGTTGACTGCCAGCGAGATGCCGCAAAAGGCTCGTTAAACATGGGGTTAATATCATTGCCTACAACAAAATGGAAGTTGAAATTGCTGATACCATCAGCAAAACCGCCGCCCCCGAATTCTGCGGGCACAGTCAGATTATCCCGGAATGCATCCATACCAAACTGGGTCGTTTCGGGCCTGCCGTTTACCATTTCCCAGGTAAGGCCTTCGATTTGATTCATCATTACCATAACACCCTCTGGGGAGGCCATCCAGTCAAGGAACTCAATGATACGCTCAGGCTGGGCCGCACCGGCACCAATCGCGGCGCAAAGATTCGTACCGAAGGGAGAAAATCCATCCATTACGATTTGCATGTCACCAATGGGGACAAAGGCGAAAGGAGCGAGAGTTGTTTCAGCAGACTCGATTGACATGCCAAAGATGTTGGGTCCGGCCCATGGCCAAACGGCGTGCATTACCCTACCGTCTCTAATCTTTGCAGCTAAGGTATCCCAATCTTGGGTTGGGGAATCCGGGTCTACCAGGCCGCGGCGATATGCCTCGTTGAATAAACGAAGAGCCTGCAGGTAAATACCATCTGGGTCAGTCATAAGGGAATAAGAAGACGAGTCCCAGTTTGAGAAAAGCTGTGCGCCGTACAGGTTTTGCCAGTGATATCCATAGAGATTAAGAATCTCAGAAATCATACGCACAGAGCCCCCATCCCAATCTGGGAAGAAAGAGAAACCATAAACCCGCTGCCCATCCGGGGTAGTGGGATATGCCTCTACCATTTGCTCCACTACATCCAGGAGGTCATAAAGATTGTTAATGGGCGGGGCACCGATTTCCATATATACATCCCAACGAAGGAAATTACCCGGCATTGGATTTTCCCCAGAGAAGTTAGGGTCTCGAGGGTCTGATTGGGAGTTAAAGCCAGGTATACCAAAGATGCGATCTGTCTCTAAAATGCCTTGGATATTTTGTATTCCTAATTCAAACTGGCTCAGATATGTGGAGTTTTCTACAAACTCTGTGATATCCATGATGATATCGGCATCCATACCGTCTCGGATAGTATGAACGCCCACTAGCAGCAAGTCACCAAGATTACCGGCGGCCATTCGGGTGATGTACACTGCTTCACCGGAGACATTGGGGGAAATCATGTTGAACTCTAGGCCAAACTGTTCCCGCGCAATATGCCCGAACCAGCCGCCAATAAGGCCGGTATAGTTACCATTGGTGTTAAACAGTTCTACACGGAGTAGCTCACGGTCAGGTTCAGCTACCTCTGGTTCCGGTTCCGGAGTTGCCTGGGTTGTGTCCTCTGCAGTGGGAGTTTCTGCCGGGGCGGGGGCATCCTCTTCTCCCTGGCCACAAGCTGCCAGCGCAAACATTGCAAGGGCCAAAACGAGTAATGAGAATAGACCCATGGGAACATACTTTTTCCGGTTATTCATGTGGTTCCTCCTTTTTAGCCCTTTACAGAGCCTATCATAATCCCTTTTACAAAGAATCTTTGGAAAAAGGGATAAACAAACAACACTGGGGTGAACACGATTACAGATATGGTCATCCTTACAGAGGTGGGAGTTTGCATGTATTGGAGTATGCTCATGTCAATTCCTGGTGCGCCTCCCGAGGCCCTAATCAGCTGTGCCAATGAGGCCGATTGGGTCAAAAATCTATACAACATAAATTGCAGGGGGAAAAGCCTTTCATCAGTTATAAAAATCAATGTATCCGTAAAAGCATTCCACTGCCCCACTGCCGCAAAAATCGCAACCGTTGCAATTATAGGCTTGGATATTGGCAGGATAATCGTCGCGTATATCCGCAAAAACCCTGCGCCGTCGATTTCCGCCGCCTCTTGAAGGGAGGCTGGGGTGCTTTCGATATAGGTTTTTACAAGAATTACATTGAAGGGCGCAATCACGGCAGGCAAAATATATACCCAAAAATTATTGATAAGCCCTAGATGCAGATATGTGATATAAACGGGAATCAAACCCGCCGAAAAGTACATAGTCGCAATAACCCAACGATACCAAAAAACCCGGCCCCACATTTTTTGCTGTGTAAAGGCAAACCCGAGAACAGTACTGCCAAGCAAGGTTGCAAGAGTGCCCAGGACAGTCCGGCTCAGCGTTATGAATGTAGCGTTCCCAAGTCCCTCCAGCATAAACATGCTGATATAGTTGGTGAAGTGCACCCCGATAGGATGAAGAAAAACCCCACCCCGGGCAGATACATCATTAGCGGATATACTGTTGATAAAAAGATAATAAAAAGGATAGAAACAGACAAAGGCACATAGCGCAAAGAAGATATACAGGGATATGTTAAATATCTTGTCTCCAACACGGTGCTGTTTTATCCATTTGACATCATGCATCTGTCACACCCCCTATATAATCGATTCCCCACGAACTAACTTGGAAATATAGTTAACAGTAAATAATAGCACCAAACTAACAAAGCTCTTCATCATACCGATAGCTGTAGCTAGAGAATAGCTTGCGGCACCAATCCCTAAATTGAATACATACAAATCCAAGGTCTGGATACGCCGCAGATTAAAGGCATTTTGGAATACATATGTTGATTCTATCCCGCTGTTTAAGAAATGAGCGATGCTCAAAAGCAATAGCACCATATATGTGGGAATCAACCCAGGAATTGTGATATGCCATATTGTTCTAAAGCGGTTGGCACCGTCTACTCTCGCAGCCTCGTATAATTCCTGATCTATCCCTGCGATAGCGGCCATATAAATTATCGCGGACCAGCCAAGAGTCTTCCAAGTACCCAACCCCCACATGGCGGCCCAAACATGGTCACCGTTGCCCATATGCAAAAACATTATCGGCCGGGAGATAATATCAAACCGCATCAACAAGTCATTTATAAGACCGGAGCTGGAAAGCAGAGAAAAAGCTAGAGAATAGACAAGTACCCAAGAAATAAAATTGGGAATAGTGGTAAGGGTCTGGACAACCCGCCGGTATTTCACATTATGGATTTCATTTAAAAGAATGGCAAAGGCCATTGGCAGCCAGGATGTAAGTATCCCGATAAAGCTCATGGCAAAGGTATTGGTCATAACTTCCGCAAGCATCCTCCGCCAGCTTGCCGTAGAGAACATAAGTGTAAACCATTGGAATCCTACAAAAGGAGCCTGAAACATACGAAACCGGGGATGATAGTCATAGAATGCATGTATCCAACCAAATAAAGGCAGGTACGCAAATAAAAATACCAACAACAAAAAAGGCGCGGTAAATAAGAATATCTTAAAACCTTCCCATTTACGGAAATTGGATTTTTTCTTTGCGGTATGTTTCATGAGTCACCTCCAGCCAGCCCAGTATCTCACTAAAATCCTAACATACACACCGGGTAAAATAGAGATATTTTTAGTGATTATTAGTGATAACCTCCCATGCCTGATACCCATATGGCTCAAGACTTAATCTAATACGCCCAGTGGAGGTATGCTGCTTAACGCCCGAAAAAATCTCATATACGGTACAATCAAGAGCAACAGCGGAAATATCCAGTTCACTCTCCACAGTCCTGTCGGAGAAGTTAATCACAGGAATCACAACTTCCTTTTTATAGGAGCGCATGGGAGTAAAAAGACTCGGACAATCGCTGCTAATAGCCAAATAATCACATGTCCCAGATAATAGCGGCTTATATTTTTTGCGAGCCTCAATTAGCCGTTTGTATTCTTCTTCAAAGCCATCTTCCCCACCAACAAAGTTCATGACAGCTCCTTCAACGAAGCAGCAATATGCAAACAGCGCAAGGGTTTCGCGCATCCCAAAATACTCTCGCCTAAACATCCCAATCCAAGACCACTCATGGGAGTCATGAGAGTCTGCGTGGAGCACCTTCGTGACCCCGCGAGGCATAACCTTTTTGCGCAAATCCAACCATCTAGCCACCTCCTGGGCGGTAAGTGGCGTCATACGTTTGCGGTACTGAGGGGAGGTATGGTCATCAACCTTCACAAGCAGCAGATTCTCATATAAGAAAACCTCGTCATAGTTGTAAAAGAGATTACATGCATTGGCCATCAAGGGGCCTGGGGTCTCTGTATAGAATATGGCATTGGGTTTTAGCTTAAGCATGGCTTTCCGTGCATTTTCAAACATCCCAAAGCTGCCCGTCAGGGTCTTGTATGCCGGATATCCAATATCTTCTTTCCAATTAGGGAAGAAGTTCCAATGGATTGCATCCAGTCTAAAACCGTCCACATCCAATTCATTAATATAAAAACAGACAACCTCAGCCATATACTCCCTAAACTTCTGGTTGTACTGGTCAAAGCCCCAGGTATAAGTCGCCCCTACATGCCCGGCTTCTGTATAAATAAAAAACTCCGGATGCTCATCCAAAAGAGGATGCCGCTCATGGATTGCGTTTTTATTAAGGGCTTTATCCGAAACGCCGTGGAGTACAATGTCCAGCAATACTTTCATTCCCAGACTGTGGGCTCTGCGAACAAGCTCTCTCATAGACTGGATAGGGCCGTAATGGGTATCGATATCAAAATAATCATGTACGGAATAATTGGGAAAAGGAAAACGGGGCATAATTTGCAAAGTGTCAAAGCCTATCTCATGGATACGCTCCAAGTCAGCTATGAGATTCTCAACCTCAGGATATGGGCTATATGTCTTACCACTACGATGAAAATGCTTTGCACCGATTAGCACCTCATAAATAGTTGCCTCTTTTGCCCAAGTGGGTGTAGGGGTATTTGTTACAACTCCTACCTCATCCCAAAAATCATGCATAGACCCAAGACTTTCTTTAAACTCCTCTGTGCCACATTTGAAGTACTGGGTCCCAAGCTCTAAGGCTTCGCCCTCATGAAGTCTGGCAGGGCATTCCCATAAATGCTCAAACCATACCCCTTTATCTCCTTTGAGTATCTGCCAAAAAGTAGGCAGTTCCGCAAAAGCCCATGCGCTCATATGCACATGGGGTAGTACAGCTCCAAGGAGGCCGGGCCGCCAGGATGGTTCCTGAGTTTCGGCGGTAAGGGGCAGAGCCTCGTAACGTCCCATGGGGATTTTTGTGCATTTTAGGCCTAGGATATCTGGATAACCAGGCATTTCGATTATGCCGTTATTCATATCAGCCATAACTGGAGTACGGATAGTAATATTGCGCAGCAGGGCGGTTTTTTTTGTGTTGTTTGTAATGGTGAATCGGCGTTCTAGTCTATCGGCGGCGACATTATAAGAAAATTTTTCAATAACCTTCCAGCCGGTGCCCTCCAGTTCTATTATGAATGAAGATTCTCCACCCGCAATGGATACTGGTTTTAGGTCCTGCGCTATGGAAGTAGAGTCAAACACATTATGCATATGGTATTGGGTGCGGGTGAGGGTAGTGACACCGTCAATTTTCAACGCAACATTCGAAAGCATATTTCCGCCGGATAGAATTTGCTTTCCTTTGTAAGCTAAAGAAACCCACCGGCCTGTGTTATTGTCAAACTCCAGAACATAATCTCCTGCTCTGTACTCACAATTCATGAAATCGCCTCCAAATAAAATAAGTTGCCTCCATGGGAAGCAACCTAATTATTGTTGACCAAAAAAAATATGTGTACCCGGCAAAACAGGGAATTTACCTTTAATAATTAGTGTAATCGATTCCTGTAAGCCGAAGGGGTACATCCCTCATGCTTCTTATATACACTGGTGAAGTAATCCAATGATTGATACCCGCATTTTTTTGCGACACTGGTTATGGAGATATTATTCTCAAGTAATACCTTGGCATGTGCAATCCTGGTTTTATCAAGATACTCATTGAATGTGAGGCCAGTAGCCTGTTTTAACACCTTGCCCAGGTATGCAGGGTTATAACCTAGTTTTTCTGCTAGCGTCTTGAGCTTTAAAGGCTGGTGGAACTCAGCTTCTATTATTTTACATATCTGTGTAGCAATGTCTTCAAACGGCCGGTCATGTAATGCTGCCATAATCTTGGTAAATTCATCTTCCATGTTGGTACAGTATTCCGACAGCGAATCCGAATGGGGCAAGTTTAGTAGTGGGCCACTTACTTTGATTTTTTGCTCTTTGGTAAAATAGGAAACCACATTGATATAAATTTCTTGCAGGATGCCTACAATTTCATCTTTGTTTGCATCTGCGTCACATAATTGGGTTGCAAGTGCTGTCATTGGGGATTTAATGTTGTCCCCGTTTTTTATGCAAACACAAATCATATGACTGGATTCTTTTGTATCCGGCAGATTGGTTTTCTGGTTGTGAGTGTGTTGGTAAACATATCTGCCGGGAGTGCGCAATTGAAAAAGTTTGCGCCAGGTGGCCCTTGCTTGGGAATATAGCTCGTTAATCATTCTGTCGCTGAAAACATCCCGTATTCCACTTAAAAAGAACAAAGCAGTTTTGTCTTCGTCATGATGTTTTCCCAATTCTCTATGGAATTTCATTATGCTTTGCTTACCCTGAATCAACGTAACATCGCAACTGTCCACCGTGGTCATTATTTCTTGATACAACTTTCCTGTATTCCCTTGTATTAGTACAAGTTCGTAATGGCCTTTGTCACTTGCTATACCGGTTATTTGCCCAATGCTTGGATTCCATTTAAGCTTGCCCTCGCATAAATCCCCAAATATCTTCCGCTTTAGCTCTAAGATATCATCGGTTTTATATGCCAACATAATTCTATCGTTTTCTAAGTCCTTGACTGCTTTTTCCATGGCGGCGAGAAGCTCGTCTTCATCTACAGGTTTTACCAAAAAATCACTAACCCCTAATGCGATGGCCTTTTTTGCGTATTCAAAATCCGTGTATCCGCTTAGAATAATGAACTTCCCTGTATAGCCACCCTCTCGGGCTTTTTTTGCTGTCTCAAGGCCGTCCATGCCGGGCATACGTATATCCAGTAGCACAATATCAGGTGTTATCTCCATTATTAACTGTAAGCCTTGTATGCCGTTCGCAGCTTCTCCACATATCTCGATGCCATGTTTTTTCCACGGAATCAATTTTTTTAGTCCCTGGCGTACCAGGGGCTCGTCGTCAATTATTAGCAGCTTCACTGGTTCACCTCCCAAGGCAACCTGGAAAGGGATACAGTGCCTTCATTTTTTTTGCTGTTTATTTCAACACCGTAATCATTTCCATAAAACATGCGTATCCGCTGATGTGTATTGGATAGGCCGATGCCTGCATCTTGAGGGGTTTCCTTTGGATTTTCCATCCGTTTTTTAAGTTCTGCCTTTATATCCTCATCAAATCCGGTGCCATTGTCCTCTACTCGTATCATTAGGAATTGGTCCTCCCGAAAAACATCGATTTTTATCCATCCGTCTTCCAGCCGGTTTTCCAAGCCATGTATTAATGCATTTTCTACGATTGGTTGAACCAGCAATGGGAGAATCATATAGTTTTGTGTATCAATCTCCGGGGATACAGTAATTTCATAGTTGAATCTTTCCCCGAAACGAAAGCGTTGGATAATCAAATAACTATGGATATTCTCCAGCTCGGAATGGAGGGTAATCATATGGTCTTTGGCCTTAATCATATGGCGCATTAGTGAGCCCAGGCGTTTTATGATATATGCAATCTCGGCTTGGCTATCCACAACGGCTTTCATCCTAATGGTTTCCAGGGCATTGAACAGGAAATGGGGATTTATCTGACTTGAAAGCATCTTGAATTCCATTTCCTGTTGATAGTTAATAAGCTTTTGCTGGTCTAATTCTTTCCTGTTTATTTCCTCGCTAAGGTTGGAGGTAAACCACATTATGAGCAGTAATGGAATAATAAGCACTCCGACAACCATTGCCAAAGTCATATTAAATGAACTTGCTATATCCCGGTATACGGTAGCATCAAAGGCAAGTATCTGAAAGGCATCATTGCTATGAAAAGGCACTACCCGCCCGGCATATCCCAACGCGGTCTGCCCCCCCAACTCTATATCAAAGATGCTGAATGGCCTGTTAAAAATATCATTAGCTTCAAGCCGTCCAGTAATGCTATGGGAACGGTAAAATAGCTGAGCCTCGTTGAGATATAAGACATATAATAAATCCCCGCCTTCTATTGATAGGGCGAGGTAGTTATTGCTGATGGTAATAACCATGACCGCAAATTGTTCGTCATGTGGTAAAGGAATATTGCGCACTAGTCTGAGGCCGCCTAAGTTGTCTATGTCTGTATCGTATATCCAAGTAATTTCGCCTCGTGTATGTATTGCCCGGTTAAACCAATCCGCCGATAGCACTGTCTCATCCACAACCACAAAAGGTCCCCTGGATATCATGCTGTCATTGGTTACAAAGATACGAATGCCTGAGATTGCAGGGGTCAGAGATATCAAGTTTTGGGTGAGAGTATAGTCTCGGTACATGGCGGATACATCCTGGGGTGATGCATATATATGGGTCACTAGCTGCCGGGTTTGCTCGTCAAAGAAAATAGTGTCGGATATCCTGGTGCTTTGATACAAAATTGAAAACATGGCACTGCGTACCCGCTGGTTATCCAGCCGCAGTATCTCGGTACGCTGCTCAAGGAGGGAGGTGCGGGCATTACGTATCATCAGCCCGCTGATTAGCAAACACGGCAATATGCCTGCCACCAAGTAGATAATAATCAACTTTGTGCGGATTTTAGGTTTTTTTGTGGCCTTGATTAGCTTCGTCATAATGTACGTAGTATATTACAGTTGTTGTATAAGAAAAAGCCCCCATCTCGGTTTTGCCAAGATGGGGGCTGCCTAGTTTGCTATTTTATTGTCCTACCAGTTAACCCGTAAATCAAACATAATCAGGCTGACGCCCCGTTCTTCTATAGGGCCGATAGCATCGAAATGAACTCGCAAGGTCCTTACACCGCTGATATCGATGTCAAAGGGTATAGCAGCTGTATTACCTCCTATATCGAAGTAGTCAAGGACATAACCGTCGCCATATATTGTCGCTCTGCGTGGTGCGGCATCCGCAACATATGCTGCAGCACCGGTTCGGCCTACATATCCGGTTAATCTTCTGGCATTTTGGCCGTCCAAGTTAATATCCATCCTTGAATAGGATTCCCGTTGCTCAGTATACTCACCCCCAACGGCCCGAATCAAGCCGTTACGATTAGGACCCTGGACAGGTGCGCTGCCCCATCGAATATTATGCACATTGCTTTGGGGGAAAGTGCTCAATGGACGGGGAGATGGAGTTGGTGTTGGTGTAGCCGCGCCTTGGGGTGTCCAAGAGGCATATAGCGTCGTGTTTGTGTTAAAAGTATGAGGAAGATTGATGAGTTGTCCGTTTGCTGTCCAACCTGCAAAAGTATACCCATCACGAGTCGGTGTTGGTAGTGAAGTCAGCTGAGTACCTGTTGGGTGCTGAAATGTATTGACAACGCCGTATGGAAGCTGACCAGGGGCTGGATTAAAGGTTATTGTAACTGATGCCGCAGGTGGTGATGGTGATGGAGTGGGTGATGGCGTGGGTGATGGAGTGGCAGTCGGCGCTGGAGTCGGTGTCGGTGTTGCGGCGGTTGTAATAATGGCCACCCTGTTTGTCTGGTCCCAATAGGCTGTGCCTCCTACTGCCTCCGCCACATATCTTAGGGGCAGCATCAGTCGGTTATTTACAATCCTCTGAGGCACATCCGGGGTCACAATCTGGGCATTGACTACAAAGGCAGACATATCCGCTGGGATGATTACCAATGTATCAGCCCGCTCCAGGCGTGCAATACGGTTGGGCGAATCCCAGGTTACGGTAAAGCCCATCCGTTCGAATACTCCCCGGACGGGAACAAGTACCCGGTTGCCCACAATTATAGGACGCTGATCCGGAAAAGATACTAAGTGACCGTCTACGGTTACATTAGGGGGCGTGTTGGCTTGCGCCTCTGAGTATGAGCCCCCTAGTGGTGCAATAATCAGCGCCAGTGCCATTACAAGGGCTACTCCCATAGACATTAATTTGTTTTTGTGTTTAGTTGCAAAAATTCTCAAGATACACCTCCGTTAATTCCTCTTACGTATTCAGCTTCGTCATCCCGGCCTTGTGCCGGGATGACGGGCATTGTGTCCGATTATGCTTTATTTAATGAATCATTACATTACTTAGTACAACAGCGGCACCGTGGGTACCAGGCTCGTCAATTTCTATTCTCAAAATTGAGACAGACTGAACATTAAATGTTATATTCACAGGCTGGAAGTTTATGCCTTCCACGGCAAAGGATGCTATCAACCGATTATTATCGCCAATGAACCGTATATATCTCCTTGCTGTACCTGTGCCATCAAACCGTCCTACTGTAGCGGTTACGGTGGTAAAGCGTCCACCGAGGTTATGATTTGACCAAGCTACGCCGCCAGGAACATTGATTCCCCATACCGAATTAGAATGGCGAATGCCTAACATATATGCGTTACCACCTGAGGCAAAGCCAGGAGAGCCTTCAAATTGAGGCACTGTGGATAAAAACGGTACCGGAGACGGTGTTGGGGTAGGTGCCGGGGTATGGCCGGGTGCGGTAGGGTGGAGCATGGCATTGCCAAGTACTACAACGGCACCTGCCGCGCTTGGGCCCGGGTCTTCTATTTCAATTCGTAGAATGGAAACACCAGCTGTTGGGACAGTTACATTGACTGGGTGGAAGGTCGGGCCTGTAACAAGCACAGTTGCCAGAATCTGATTATGATCCCCAAAGAACCGTACCGCTCTTGCTTCATTGCCTGAGCCATCCAGACGGCCGATTGTTATATTGAGATGATTGAATCGTCTGTCAAGATTATGACGCGACCAACCTGTAGTTCCGTGTACTCCCCAAATCGCGTCTGTATAGCGGACGCCCAGCATATACGCAACGCCGCCTAAAGCAAAGTTTGCGGGATTTCCTTCAAACTGAGGTGCCGCGGTGCGAAGAGGCACCGGAGTGGCTTGAGGTGTGGGGGTAGGTGTTGGTGTAGCAGAAGGAGTTGGGGTCGGGGTGGGTTGGTGTGGTATTGCTACAGTAATATGGGCTATCCTGTGTACGGAATCCCAAATTGCTGTGCCGCCTACCGCATCTGTTATTGCCCTAAGGGGCAGCATCATTCTGTTATTAATCATCCTTTGTGGGACAGGAGGGGTGATGATTACATGATTGGCCGCAAAGGAATTGGAACCGGCAGGGATAATAATATTAATATCGCTACGGGTAAGGGTTGCAATACGGGTTACAGAATCCCAGTAGGGAGTGAAGCCCATTTCCTGGAATACGCCGCCTACAGGTACCAGCAGGCGATTTTGCACCATAACGGGTTGCTGGTCGGGGAAATGTACCCACCGCCCATTTACGGTAACCCTTATCGGTGTACTGGAGCTGGCAGCCTGGGCTTCAACCGCCCCAGAGGGAAGCAATGCAAGTAGCATTGCAAATGCCATAATTACTGCTGTAAATTTTGCTAAATTTTTTCTCATATTGTCCTCCTTGAAAAATCATGGGTTTTATTCTTATAACTGTTAACGTATAGTATCTGCAGTAGTTCCGCAGATATGTAAGAAAATGATATAGAAAACCCCCATGTGGTTTTATGACAATATACCATATGGGGGTTCATTTTTTGTTTACATTATGCTTACAAAAATCTTACATGAAACTTACATAAGAGATGCTACCGGAGGAAGCAGATTTTGCTCATTGTCAGGGTAATCGTGGGCGTCAGGCATGTAGGGCCGGTTTAGGTCACGCATGGGCTGATTAGGTTCCTGGCGCATGGGAGGCGGGGTACGTATCATATCCCGGTTTGGTTCCCTTCTTACGTCTCGGCCCATTTCTCTTGAATCACGGCCCATGTCTCGTCTTGCTTCCCTTGGGACGTCTCTTCTCATATCACGGCTATCGGCCATATAATCCCTACCGGCATTATCCCATTGCTGCCCGTAGTCTCTGGTATCATACTGAGGTTGTGCTCCATGGGGGAGAACATCTTGAGGGATTTCCCTGTGCATGGGCTCCTGGGGGGGATGATACATATTATCCCGACTTTGAGACCGAGTCATCTCACGTGGTTCAGGGGCATAGGCATCACGGCCATGGCTTCTCATATCTCTTTCTGGGCTGTGCATGGTTTCAGGAGCGTATGCATCCCGGCTTTGGCTGCGTACATTTTCCCGGTGTGGGTCATATTCCCTTGAGGGGGGACGTATATCCCTGTCTGTGTCGAACAGAGTCTCATGGAGGGGGGCTTGCATAGGCTCGCGACGGTCGGGGCGCATTACATCCCTTATATCCTCACGGGTTACATCACGCATATCCCGGCGAGGAGGCGGGGTTTCTCGGCCATATTCTCTGGGTTGCTCGAAATCACGTATGGCAGGCCTTGCTTCCCGGCTCTGGTCATACTGTGCATCCCAGCTTCTGTCATCTACTACCGGGGGCGGCATATGAGCAGCAGGTGCCGCTGTTGGTCCAGACACGGCTTCCAGGCCTTCCAATTCAGATATGGCCCTTTCGGCTTCTTCCAACCTTGAAAACAGGTCGGTCATAGTGGTGGATTGCTCCAGCTCCTGTATGCTTTTCCTTACCATATTAGCATAGGCTTCCTGGAAAGATTGAAGGGCCATTCTTTGTCTGTCTAGAGTCCCTCGTATTTCTACCAGCTGCTCGCCTATTTGTGCTTTGTATGCATCGGCATTCATTTGAGCATTGCGCATGACATTATCTGCTGCCACCTGGGCACTTATTATTGCGTTTTTGATAGCATTGTCCTTGTCTTTGTAACTTTTAATGACCTGTTCCAGGGTGGATATATACTTGTCAACTTCCTCCGGGTCATACCCGCGCTTTACATAAGTAAATTGATCCAAGGGGCATACTCCTTTCGCTGTAAATTCTACATTATGATACTACCATGTGTAATTGAAAATGGCAAACATGAGATGTTTACAGTCATGTTACAGGAATTACTCCCTTAGCCGCACCGCATTAGCCGCTCTTCTACGGCGGGAGTCGTCCATTTTGGCATAATGCTTGCGAGTTGTATTTACATCTGCATGGCCCAACACATTAGCCACCAGGTAGATATCGCTGGTTTCGGCATAGAGCTGGGTCCCGAAGGTGCTGCGTAGCTTATGAGGCGAAATATTTTTAAGCTTTGTCACTAGGGAAGAGTATTTTTTCACTAAATCCTGTATTGCTCTGGTGCTGAGGCGGCGGTTTTGTAGTGATAGGAATAGAGCCGCTTCATGGCCTGCCTGAGCTTCTGCTTCCTTGCGCACTTCCAAATATGCCTTAAGTGCAGCTTCTACCTCGTCTCCAAAATAAAGTATCATTTCATCTCCCCCCTTACGGGTAACCCGGATGCTGTTGGTTTCAAAGTCCAGATGATCCAAGTCCAGTCCTACACATTCGGATATGCGTATTCCTGTACCCAGCATCAGGGTAATTAGTGCAGCGTCTCTGAGCTTGGTTTGGGCATGGTAACTTTTTTGTTTTGGGGTTAGGTTTTCACCGTTATCCACTTCATCCAATAAACGAGCGACTTCACCCGGTTCCAGGGTTGTTATGGGTTTTTCATGAATTTTTGGAAAGCCTACAAGCTCTGCAGGGTTGGCTGATATTTTTTCCTTACGATATAAATAACGAAATAAGCCCCGCACTGCCGCTAGCTTTCGTGACTTGCCTTTGGATTCATTGGTGATAGAGCCGTCAGGATCCCCTTGGGGGACATAATACGAAAGATATTCCATAAAAGATTGTATGTCAGTAGCGTTAAGGCTTGCTAGTTCGGAAATGGTAATATCTTGGATTGGTTTACTATCCAGATGTTCTTCCGCCAGGTATCCTAAGAAGATTTTAATATCCAATGCATAACCCAAGCGGGTCAGGGCAGAGGTTTGGTCGTTCATGCTATTGAAATAGTCTCGTAAAAATGGGGGGAGCTCCTTTTGCAAGGCTCGCAGCTTTATGATATTTTCCTGAGTGGTTTTTTCATGATAGCGCATCTTTCACCTCAGTTATGATATAATCCTAAGCATTATATACTAAAACAATTTTTGCCGCCCTCAGCGGGGGCGACTGTATGGAGGTTTAGATGGTATACAAAACAGAAGGCGTATGCAGTAAAGAAATCCACATAGAAATTGAGGACGGCTTAATCAAAGACGTGGCCTTTATGTCTGGCTGCAACGGCAGTCTCAAAGGCATTGCCCAATTTGCCAAAGGCAAAAGCCCGGCGGAGGTAATTCAAATATGTAGCGGCATACTATGCCATAATAAAGCCACATCCTGCCCGGACCAGTTGGCGACAGCCCTTAAGGGGCTTAAGTAAAGCCACTAATCGTCTATAACTATCTTACTTAGCAGAACATCATTGTTCTGGCTTTCAATTGAGAATGTTTTATCCAGAGCCTTGGAGTAGTACGCCAGGGCTTTTTCATAATCACCCGCCTCTCCATGTAACGATGCAAGAGAGTGCAGGCTGTGGAGGATATCATCAGGTAATCCTGTTTTTTCCCGGATAGCTAGTGCCTCCTCATGAAGGCTTATGGCGGCTTCATCTTGGTCGGTGTCGGTAATTAGGTTTGCCAGGTTGTACAAGGTATCTGCATAAATAGGGTGTTCTTCCCCTAAATGCCGCTTGCTTATTTCCCGTGCCTGTATGTAAAAATGAAGGGCCGGTTCAAAAAATTCCATCCGGGCAAATACCCCGGCAAGGTTAACAGAACGCGTTGCCAAAGCCTCATAGTCCCTTGCCCCCGCATGGTGTAAAGACTTCGTGTATAGTGCCGCGGCCTTTTCTAGCCGATTTTGCTCGTCATAAACTAGGCCTAAGTTAAAAAGGTCGTTAGAAAAGCCGGGGCCCGGGGTTTGGGAAATTTGCTCTTTAATAAGTGCCTCACCCAGGGCAGCGGCTTCGTTTAGATTGCGGCTAACGTATTCGTTCTTCATGCGATTACGTAGATGGCTTATCTTTGTCATGTTTACCTCTATCGTTTATCTAGTTTTTTGGCAATAAGCTGGCCCAGTATTTGCACAATTTGCACCAAAATTACCATTAAAATAACGGTGTATATCATAATATCCTGGCGATGCCGAAAAAGACCGTAGCTTTGCGCCACTTGTCCAAGGCCTCCCCCTCCTACCAGTCCCGCCATGGCGGAGAATGTTATCAGGTTGATTACCAGTAAAGTAAACCCAGATACAAGTCCCGGTGCGGTTTCCGGCAAAAGCACCCGGAAGATAATCTGCATCGGGGTTGCTCCTGCGGCAATTGCGGCTTCGATTATGCCCTTGCCCAACTCATTAAGGGTGGATTCCACTACCCGTGACATAAAAGGAATTGCCGCGATTGAAAGTGGCACTATTGCTGCGGTTGAGCCCACTGATGAGCCAACTATTATCCGGGACAATGGAAACACCAGCATTATAAGAACAACAAAAGGGATGCTACGGCCTATATTGACAATGGTGCCTAGGATACGGTTAAGAATCGGCACTGGATAAATACCGTCTTTTTGGGTGACATACAAAATCACTCCCAAAAAAAGCCCCAGCAAAATAGCAAAAAGAGAGGCAAGTCCCACCATATATACCGTTTCCCTAGTGCCTGAGGACATTATCCGCCATATATGTTGCCTATACGCTTCAAAAGTACGGGATGCGCCGTTGGACCAGGATTGGGCCAGCTCATCCCAGAAATATGGATTACTCATGAACTCTGCCTCTCAAGATTTAATAAAAACTCCTTGTTGCCCAGGCCCCCGCCATAGCCAGTGAGGGTCCCGTCCGCGCCGATAACCCTGTGGCAGGGTACTATTATACTTATGGGGTTGTGATGATTGGCTCCCCCCACGGCCCGGACGGCGGTAGGTTGGCCTATGCGCTCTGCCAGTTCCTTGTAGTTGATGGTTTGGCCGTATGGGATGGCCATAAGTGCCGCCCAGACTTTCATACGGAAGTCAGTACCGGTGAGCTTTATTGGGACAGTGAATTCTTTTAACGTGCCAGCAAAGTATGCATCAAGCTCATTGATGCAAGCTTTGATAATAGCATTGTCTAGAGCATTATTCTTTGCGGTGCTGTGAAACTCTGGACGAGTATCCGCCTCTGCAAAGGAAATCTCCAAAATATAATCGTCATCAGCTGCAACCAACAAAGGCCCCAGAGGGGAATCATAAGCCACTCTAATCATAATGCGCCTCCATGGCTATTAGTTTGTTTTGTCATTTTGGGTAAAGGCTTTTATAATCCTGAAACCCTAATCCCTTCAACCAAAATCGAAGGCATGCCTATGCCTCCTTGGCCCATGGAATGGAATCGCAGGTCAGAGCCTACTGCCGTGATATTTTTTAGCACATCATAGAAATTACCTGCTATCGTTATCTGCTCCACAGGCTTGGTTTTCTTGCCATTTTCGATTAGAAATCCATCAGCGGAAACAGAAAAATCACCGGAAACCGGGTTAATACCGGAATGTAAGCCTGCCATACCGGTTATAATAACACCTTTTTCTACTCCTGATATCATTTCATCAAATGATGTCTCCGAGGGCACAAGATAGTAATTTGTGCAGGATGTCCCGATTGCTCCGCCAAGGCCAGCCTTGGAAGCATTGCCTGTGGATTTTACTCCATCTTTTGCCGCAGACTTAAGATTATACAGCAAGGTCTTGAGAACGCCGTTTTCGATAATGGCTTTTTGCTGAGTGGCAACACCTTCTGCATCAAAGGCTATGCTGCCTAGGCTTTTTTTGCATACCCCGTCATCTCGCAAGGTAATATGAGGTACGGCAATTTCTGTACCCACTTTATCGTTGCTGAGTAAGGAGAAGCCTTTTTGCGCGTTCTCCGCCATAAATATACCGGAGAATACGGCAAATAAATCCTTTGCGGAGTCATTGTCAAAGGCGATTGTATATGCGCCGGTTGGGATTGATTCCGCGCCAAGATAGCTTAGGGCGTCTTCAACGGCTTTTTCAGCCAATGCCTTATAGTCAAATTCTCCAAAGTCACGGCCTGTCCAATATTCCATTGAGGATTTCATAATGCCGTTTTCTGCTACACGGGCAAATATTGTTGCACTTGCCATGTTGCGCTTTTGGCTAAGATTTAAGCCATATGAGTTGGCCATTAACATTTCGCTTTCTGCATTGCCGATTGTGCAGAAGTCCGCCATTTTTACCCTAGGGTCTAGGCTTTTGGCATAGCTTTCCATTTCCAGTGCCCATTTGATTTTATCTGAGGCACTTACTTCGTTAAGGGCCGGATTATAAGCGTTTACCTCAGGGTAACTTTTGTCGCCATGGTAGAGTTTTTCGATTTCTTCTTCCTCGATAATACTTGCATTAGTGGCGGCGTTTTCCAGCATCTGGCCAATAACGGAGGCATCCATTTTTTCGCTGGAGGCATAACCCATTTTTCCGCCAATGGTGCCTCTAAAGCCTACACCTTGACTGGCGGTGGATTTATATTCGGTTATTTCCCCATTAAGCACTCGGACAGAAAAGCCGTCGCTGCCTAGGAAGAGAATTTCATAATCTGAAAAGCCATTAGCTTCGGCTTGGGCAAATAGTTCCTTTTTGAATTCTTGGAAAGTCATGTTATTTCCTCCCCCCTACAATCATTTCTTTGACTCTGACCATGGGCTGGCCTACATTGGTAGGTACTGAGCCACTTAAAGAGCCACAATTGCCCTGGGCTGCTTCGAAATTATTGCCTACCTTGTCTATATCCATAAGAACCTCGTGGCCTTTTCCTATCAAAGTAGCACCTCGTACAGGCTCGGCAATTTTTCCGTCACGGACAATATAGGCTTCCAGCACGGCAAAGTTAAAGTCACCCTCAGCCGGACTTACAGAGCCGCCACCCATTTGCTTGGCATAGAGGCCGTATTCTGTATCGGCGATAATTTCTTCTGGCGTATCCTTACCAGGGAGGATATAGGTGTTGGTCATGCGGCTGGTAGGGGCAAAACGATAGGACTCACGCCTTCCGCTGCCGGTGGATGGGGTACCCATTCTCAACCCTCCCAGATAATCCACGAGGAAGGATTTAAGCACTCCGTCTTCTATCAGAACATTGCGACGGGTAGTGGCACCTTCATCATCCACATTAAGAGTGCCCCATTCTCCGGTTAGGGTTCCGTCGTCTACAGCGTTGACTATTGGTGAAGCAATGGCCTTGCCTAATTTATCTGCAAAAACAGAGGCGCCCTTCGCAACCCCGGTAGCTTCCAAACTATGGCCGCAGGCTTCGTGAAAGATTACCCCGCCAAAAGCATTATCAATAATGACCGGCATACGACCACTGGGGCAGAGGTCGGCCTTTAGCATAGTAACGGCTACACGTGCGGAATCCCGGCCCATCTTTTCCATATCCAATGAGTTAAGGAACTCTATGCCCCCTTTGGTGCCAGGGCTTTCGGTACCGGTTTGCTTCTCATTGCCTTCAGAGGCTACAGAAGTAACGACGACGCGAGTACGGGCTCTTCGGTCCTCTGCCCATACACCATTGGAGTTTACGATTAAAACATCTTGCACTACGGATAAAAAAGTGTTGGATGTCTGGGTGACCAAGGGGTCATAGGCATAGGCAGCTTGGGATGCAATGCGAAGCCTATCCACGATATCTGATTTGGCTACATCTTTAACCGGTATTTGCACTGTGTCGGCGAAAACCGCCCTTTCGCTACGGTCTAGCACTATTACACTCTTAATGGTTGGGTCTTCCTTGAGGCTGGCTTTTACTGCCTGAGCCGAATCCTTTGCAAGCTTTAGCAAGCTGTCACGGCTGGTGTTGTTGGTGTAGGCATAAATTGCATTGGTACCCAGGATAATACGTAGTCCTAAGCCATAGTCTATACCCCAATTGGCCTTTTCTATTTGGCCGTTGGTCATGACGATATTGTTTTTCGCGGTGTTTTCCATGAAGATTTCCGCCAGGTCGCCACCGGTGGCAAGAGCAGCGGTCAAGACATCATAAACTAATTGTTTGTCTAGCAAGATAGCCCTCCTTTTGCTTAGCAAATGATTTTTTATATTCTACCAGGGTTTTATGGTAATAGGAACTTTTGACACAAAAAAACCGCAAAGGCTTTTATACCTGTGCGGTTTCATAATAAATGTATGAGAGTTACAGTGCCTTTAACTTATCAAACTTTTCATCATAAATTCGATGCTTTGCGGCTTGTCTGTCGCTTAGCTTTTGGACTCCATCGGCTATATCAATAATAATGTTTTTGGTTTCGGCTTGTTCGCGCTTGATGTCTTTTACATCCATCTTAAGGTCTTGAATATCATTGACAATATCAATGATGATATCCTTGGTATCGGACTGCTCACGCTTGAGATGAGCGATGTCTTCTTTCATGACACAGATATCTTCTTTCATGACACAGATGTCTTCTTTTATACCAAAGATATCGTTTTGAAGGACATCAACTTTAGCCTCGAGCTTATCAAACCGGGTTTCGAGCCCTCCAAGTCGATGGTTAGTTTCCTGTTGCTCCTTTGCCATTGACTCCAGTAAAGATAGAATTTTTTCTTCGTTATTCATGGCTATGCCCCTTTCAGACATTAATACCGCCGATAAAGTCCAATAACCTTCCCAAGTATATCACATTCCTTGGTAATAATGGGTTCGAAATCGCTATTGGCTGGGTCTAGGCGGATAAATTCACCGTCTCTAAAGAAGGTCTTTACTGTTGCAGAGTCTTCCATCAGTGCTATTACGATATCCCCGTCGGTGGCGTCTTGTTGCTGTTTTACCAGCACTAAGTCCCCATCGAATATGCCTTCGTCTATCATGCTGTCGCCCTTTACATGGAGCATATAGCAGGTGTCGTTCTTAACATAGTCTATGGGAATGGGGAATGTGTCCTCGATATTTTCTTCGGCAAGGATGGGTACCCCTGCCGCTACACGGCCTACTATGGGTACGTTTACAAGTTCCCGGGTGTTGCCGTAGAAATCCTCTTCCAGGATTTGAGTGGAGCGGTTCTTTGTTGCGGTGCGGCGGATATAGCCCTTTCTCTCCAGGGTTTCCAGATGGGCGTGAACTGTGGATGTGGAGCTTAGGCCAACGGCATCGCAAATCTCCCGTACAGTGGGGCCGTAGCCGTTTTGCCGGATTTCGGTTTTCAAGAAATTGAGAATCATTTGCTGTTTTGCTGTAAGGCTGCCTGCCATAATGTTCTCCCCTTTCATAAGAATTACCGGGATAATAGCATATATTTGTTCTGAATGCAAACATTTGTTCAATTAATTTCAAGAATACTCCATATGGTGACATGGGCGAAGTAATCACAGTATGTTATAGTCGGTACAAAACGTGAAAGGGGTAGCAGGTATATGAATAATCATTTGCTTTTTGTGGAGGACGATGCTGTTATTGCCTCAGGTCTGATATATGCTCTCGAAAGTGAAGGGTTTAGCGTCACCCATGCAAAAGACGTGTCCTCCGGCCAAAAAGTGGTTGAAGAGAGAAAATTCGATTTGGCAATACTGGATATATCTTTACCGGATGGCACGGGCTTTGAGCTTGTGAAGGCTTTGAATGCTACAAGTACTTCCGTTATTTTTCTGACAGCTGTAGACGATGAGGGCAATATAATCAGAGCCCTTGAGGGGGGAGCTGAGGATTATGTAACCAAGCCCTTTCGACTTGGGGAGTTGATGGCTAGGATTAAAGCGGCATTGCGCCGTCGCAGTGGTCAGGGTAATACAACCACTTTGGGTGGTGTGACAATTAATCTTAATGAGGGAAGGGTATATGTAGGCGGCGAAGCTTTGGATCTTACCGCGTTAGAATATCGACTTCTTTTAACATTTGCCAACCATAAAGGTCAGATGCTAAGCCGTATGCAGATATTAAATCTTTTATGGGATTCAGAAGGGGTTTTTGTGGAAGACAATACCCTAACGGTGTATATCAAGCGACTGCGGGAGAAGCTGGGTTCATCTGTAGGCATTGAGACTGTTAGAGGAATGGGGTATCGAGCCAATGATAATTAAACGCAAAGAAATCGAAGGGCTTTCCGCCGATATCCGTCGAATAATAGACGGCCATGCCCATGACCTCAGGGATAATCTGGAGGGGCGGCTTTCTATTCTCAAAAATGATATCCATACCCTAGCCGGCCGTCTTAACGAACAGGCCTTGAACTTGAAAAAAGAAAAAATAAATCTGGCAGATGCCCTTGCTGATATATCTCATCAGCTCAAAACCCCACTAACAGCCATGATGGTAATGACAGAACTGTTGGAAAACGCCCCTCCCGACAAAGCCGCAGAGTTCATAAGAAACATAAAACAGGGACTTGCACAAACCGGTTGGCTGGTAAGTGCCTTGTTAAAAATGGCAAAGCTAGAATCGGGAAGCGTTAATTTCTCAAAATCAATAATAACGGCAAGGGAGCTGCTGGATTTAGCCTTACAGCCCCTTAGAATCCTCCTTGATATCAAAGACCAGCATGTAAAACTGGAAGGGGACATAGTTTTTTATTGCGATAAAAATTGGACAGCGGAAGTGCTTACCAATATTATTAAGAATGCCTCGGAGCATTCTCCTCAAGGCAGCGTAATAGAGGTAACATCCGGTTCCAACCCCATTGCAAGCTGGATTGCCGTGGAGGATATGGGCAAAGGCATCCCTTCACAGGAGATTAAAAATTTGTTCAAGCGATATGGAGGAACAAAGCAGGGTACTGGGATAGGTCTGCCTCTAGCTCTTGCCATCATGCAGGGGCAGAACGGGGATTTGGAGGTGGATGGAGGCGGAGGAAAAAGCGGGGCTAAGCTTACCCTTAAATTTTATGCAATTTAAATAAAAAAACCGTATGGCACCATACGGTTTTATTATGTAATTTTACCCGAGAGTCAATCCCCCTTGCACCAGCTCCATTTCACTGCTATATTCATAGACTGATAGATGGGATTCTCTCCCTCCTGACTCTTGCGGGAGGGAGAGTCCTGGATTTTATACAAATGAGGTGCCTAATGGGAATACTAGAAAAAATCTTTGGCAACTATTCCGAAAAGGAAATCAAACGCATAACTCCGATTGTTAATCGCATAGAAGCCCTGGAGCCGGAAATGCAAAAACTAACTGGCTGCGAAGTGAGGGGCATGACCCAGAAGTTCAAAGACCGCTTAGCATCAGGGGAAACGCTGGATAATATCCTGCCGGAAGCGTTTGCCTTGGTTCGGGAAGCCACCACTCGCCTTACAGGTAAACGCCACTTCAATGTTCAGATGATGGGCGGTATTGTACTACACCAGGGCCGTATATCCGAAATGCGTACCGGTGAAGGTAAAACCCAAACCGCCGCACCGCCTCTATATCTCAATGCCCTTGCAGGCAAAGGCGCACACTTGGTAACGGTTAACGAATATCTGGCAAACTATCACGCAGGTCTTATGGGCCAGATTTTCGGCTTCCTGGGTATGACCACAGGCTGTATCCTACATGGTCAGGAGCCGTCGGAGCGAAGGGCCCAATATGCCTGTGACATCACCTATTCTACTAACAACGAATTGGGCTTCGACTATCTCCGTGACAACATGGTCGTAGTAGATGAAAACCGGGTACAGCGTGGCCTTCACTTTGCCATCATAGATGAGGTTGACTCGATTCTCATAGACGAAGCTCGTACCCCCCTTATAATCTCAGGTCCCGGTGGCAAAGCCAACGAGCTATACCGCGCAGCCGACAATCTGGCAAAGAATCTGAAAAAAGGCCGTATTGTCAACGAAGAAGACGCTCTCAACCCCATTCTCAGGCAGGAGCTACAAGAGGAAGGGGATTTTGTCGTTGACGAAAAGAAAAAGACAGTCTCCCTGACTCAGCAAGGTATAGAAGCCGCGGAACGATATTTCCGTCTGGAAAACCTATCCGACCCGGACAATGTAGAAATCATGCACTTTATAAACAACGCCCTCAAAGCCAACTACGGTATGCACCGTGACGTAGACTATGTAGTCAAAGACGACGGCATTGTAATCGTAGACGAATTTACAGGCCGTCTAATGCCAGGCCGCCGTTATTCTGACGGCCTGCATCAAGCAATCGAGGCTAAGGAAGGAGTAAAAGTCCAACGTGAAAGCCGGACGCTAGCTACTGTTACCTTCCAGAATTTCTTCAACAAGTACACCAAAAAAGCAGGAATGACCGGTACCGCTCTCACAGAAGACGGTGAGTTCCGGGAAATCTACGGCATGGACGTAGTTGCAATCCCCACCAATATGCCAATGGTTCGTAACGACAAGCCCGATGTGGTCTATCGCACGGAAGCAGCAAAGTACCGTGCAATAGTCGCATCAATAGAAGAAGCCCATAAAAAACGCCAGCCCGTACTTGTTGGTACCGTTTCAATAGAAAAATCCGAGTTGGTAAGCGGCCTCCTGCGCCGCAAAGGCATCAAACACGAGGTCCTTAACGCCAAGCATCATGAACGGGAAGCGGATATTATAGCCCTGGCAGGCCAAGCTGGACATATTACCATTGCAACTAACATGGCAGGCCGTGGTACGGACATTATGCTAGGGGAAGGGGTTCGGGGGCTTGGTGGCCTTAAGGTAATAGGCACCGAGCGGCATGAAGCCAGACGTATAGACAACCAGCTCCGTGGCCGTGCAGGACGTCAAGGTGACCCAGGGGAGTCTCAGTTCTTTATTTCTATGGAAGATGAGCTTATACGCCTTTTTGGCGGTGACCGTATGGCCCGGATAGTAGACACACTGGGCATGAAGGAAGACGATGTAATTGAGCATGGAATGCTTAGCAAAGCCATCGAAGGTGCTCAGAAGAAAGTAGAGGGCAATAACTTCGGTATCCGTAAGCACCTACTCCAATACGATAAAGTAATGAACACCCAACGGGAAGTTATCTATACCGAGCGGAATAAAATCATCGATGGAGAAGACCTCCAAGAGGGCATTGTGAGAATGCTCAGGAATGTATTGGATCGGGCGGTAGACAGCCACACCGCCGAATCTGACGAACCCGATGAATGGAAAATCCCAGAGCTTAACAAAGAGCTGATGATAATCTTCCACAAGCCCGCTGTGGATATCAGCAATGAGCTAGACACCATAACAAAACAGGAAATCAAAGACCGCCTATATGACGAGGCTGTAGAGCTATACTCTCAACTGGAGGAAAAAGTAACCCCGGAAATGATGCGCAACTGGGAGCGGTCATTCCTGATGGGCTCCGTAGATGCCAGATGGATGACTCATATAGACGAAATGGACCAGATGCGCCAAGGTATCTCACTACGCAGCTATGCCCAGCGTGACCCATTGGTGGAATATCAGCACCTAGGCTTTGAAATGTTCGAAGACATGAATAATAACATCCAGCAAGACACTATCTGGAAGCTATTCAATGTCCACCTGCAAACAGGAGACAAAAAGCCAAAAATGGTTCAGCTAGTCAAAAAAGAAGATCAATTCACCCACCAAGATAATACAGCAGTAAAAAAACCGGCAAAACGCGCCACTCCCAAAATCGGAGTAAACGCCCCCTGCCCCTGTGGCAGTGGGAAGAAATATAAGGTCTGCTGTAAAAACAAGGTTGGATAATGAGCTGGATACAAATCACTATAATAATCATGCTGGTGCTAATAATCGTGCCAATACCTTTGGCATGGATTATCGGTAGCCTTTTTCCTGATGGGAATATGCAAAAACACAGCCAGCGTATTCGCAGGCTTCTTGTAAGGGAATGGAAGCGTATTTTTCTATACGGGACGTTAATCTCCTTGATGTTTATTTTTGCAAGAGATTATGTCTTGCAAGTGACACTAATCGGTGCTGCAATATTGATTGGTCGGGCTGTGGCTCTAAGCAGAAATAAGTAGAGAGTTTCTCCGCTATAGCGAGGCAAATGACAAGGAGAACAAGGCATGATTATTTATGGAACAAGACATTTTAGATTCAAAAAAGCAACCTCAACTCAGCCAATATACTGCAACCACTGTCACAACAGTACCTATTGGGAGCAAACCAACATATGGAGCTGGTTCACCCTATTTTTCATCCCAATATTTCCATACTGGCGAAAACAAATAATAATCTGCCCCGTATGCGAATACGGCATAAAATTGACCCGTAAAAACCGAGAAGAAGTACTGAAAAGTATAGATTTCGATTAATCTGCTCATCGTCGATATACAAAAAGGAGTTGAAAAAATGCTGGCAATAGAAGAAATCACACGCAAGCTTGCGCCATACAAAGCCAAGCTAATCGAAATGGGGGATTCACTTTGACCTGGCCAAGGCCAAAGTAGAAATCGAATCCTTAGAAGAAAAAACAGTAGATCCCGCCTTTTGGACGTATACAGACTACTCTCAGGAGGTTCTCAAGGAACTTAAAATCCTACGCTACAAAGTCACATCCTTCGAAAACCTGCAATCTGCTTATGACGATGCTCTTACCATCTGCGAAATAGCCATAGAAGAGCAGGACTTGTCATTGGTATCCGAAGCGGAAGACATGGCGGAAAGTTTTGTCCAGAACTATGACCGGCTGCGAGTAGAAACCCTACTCAGTGGCGAATATGACGCCTATAACGCAGTGGTGAGCCTACACCCAGGGGCAGGGGGCACAGAGTCCTGCGATTGGGTGGGGATGCTGCTTCGTATGTATAGCCGATGGGCTGACCGCAGGGGCTTCAAGTTTGAGCTCTTGGATTATCTTGATGGAGAAGAAGCAGGGGTAAAATCCGCCACTTTTCAGATATCCGGGGATAATGCCTTTGGGTATCTGCGCAGTGAGAAAGGTATCCACCGATTGGTGAGGATATCACCATTCGACTCCAGTGGACGACGTCACACATCCTTTGCATCCTGTGATGTAATGCCTGAGCTTACAGAGGCGGACTCCATAGAGATTAACCCTGAGGATTTGAAAATCGACACCTATCGTAGCGGTGGCGCAGGCGGGCAGCATGTTAACAAGACAGAATCCGCCATTCGTATAACTCATATCCCCAGTGGAATAATAGTTCAATGCCAGAACGAGCGCAGCCAAATCCAAAACCGTGACCGAGCCATGAAAGTGCTTAAGGCTAAGTTATACCTTAAGCAAAAGGAAGATGAGTTGGAGAATTTAGACCGTATCCGAGGTGCCAAGATGGATAATGCCTGGGGTAGTCAAATCCGGTCATATGTGTTCCATCCATATAGTATGGTCAAGGACCATCGCACCGATGAAGAGACCGGGAATGTGCAAGCGGTAATGGACGGACAGCTTGACCCCTTTATGAATGCATACTTGGTTTGGGATCATAAAGGCCGTGTATGAGGTTAGGATTACTGTCGTGGATGCTAACCGGCGGTTGGATAAATTTCTTTTTATGTATATGAAAAATGCGCCTAGTTCTTTGGTGTATAAATTGCTGCGAAAGAAGCGGATTAAGCTTAACGGCAAGCGGGCGTCAGGTGGAGAGTTGCTTGCGGATGGGGATACTATTGGGATGTATCTTTCCCAAGAGACGATTTCCGAGCTACGAAAAGCGGGCGAGCACAGTTTGCCCTCACAAAGGGAATTGGACATTGTTTTCGAAGATGAACACCTGTTGATAGTCAATAAGCCTATTGGTATACCATCCCATGGCGGCATGAAAGGTAAGGATGCACATCTGTTGGCGCGGGTGCTTTACTATCTGCGGAAAACCGGTGCATATCCCCACGATGCTACATTTACACCGGCACTGTGCAATCGCTTGGATGTTAACACCAGTGGGCTTGTAATATGCGGGAAAAATTATCAAGCTATACGGGCAGTCAATGCCGCTTTCGCAAATAAAGGCAGCATTGATAAATTTTATCTAGCGATAGTTCAAGGCGAACTTCATGGCAGCGCAACACTAGAAGGACATTACCAAAAAGACACCTCAACCAACACAGCCCGAATCAGCAATCACCCAGACAGCCCACGTGCGATAACCGTATACAAATCTATATCAATATCTCAAGGTCAATCTTTGGTACAAATAAACCCAGTAACCGGTCGCAGTCATCAAATCCGCGCGCATATGGCGACAATTGGGCATCCGTTAATGGGAGATAAAAAATATGGCGGCAAGGCGGTGCCTTACAATTCAGGTCAACTGTTGCACTGCTATCAGCTAAAACTTACGAAACCTTTTATAAACTACCCTACCGATACAACATGGACAGCAGAACCGCCGGAAAATTTCATACAAATAATTAAGGAGCTGAATCTATGCAACCCAAGGAAACAACTTTAGTAATAATGGCAGCAGGTATGGGGAGCCGCTATGGCGGCCTCAAGCAACTTGAAGCCATAGGTACAAATGGTGAGGTCTTTATGGATTACGCAATCCATGACGCAGTCCACGCTGGGTTTACCAAAGCCGTAATCATTATCAAAAAAGAAAATGAAGAGGACTTCAAGCGTATAATCGGCAACCGAATTGAGAATAAAATCAATACAACCTATGTATTCCAACAGCTCCCATCCCATAGAAGAAAGCCCTATGGCACCGCCGAGGCTATTCTATGCTGCAAAGATGCGGTCAAAACCCCCTTTGCTGTAATCAACGCCGATGATTTTTATGGGCAGGAAGCATATGTGAAAATGCAGGAGCACCTCTCCACCTCCAAAGACAGTGCAATGGTTGCGTATTATCTCAAAAATACCCTCTCAGACAGCGGAACGGTGGCCAGGGGCATCTGCACCGTGGACAGTAAGGGGTATCTGCAAGAAGTAGATGAACAACTGGCCATCCCCAAAGATAATGATTATCCAGATGATACGGTCGTCTCCATGAACTTTTTCGGTTTGCATCCTGAGATATTTCCCCTGCTTGAGGAAGGCTTTGAAGAATTCAAAAAAACCGCTGATATTAACAAGGATGAATACCTACTACCCCGGGAGATAGACAAACGTATCAAAGAGGGTAAAATCAAAATGAAGGTGCTTTCTTCCGCTGATTTATGGCATGGTATAACCAATCCCGAGGACAAAGACATCGTTATCTCTGCAATACGAAAAATAGAAGCGACCGGTAGGTACGCAAATATATAGAAAGAAGGTAACCAGATGAATATTATCCGCACAAAAGTAGTAGAACTAGAGGTAGCCCCTGTAGTGGCCTACAAAATCAAGCTAAGGCATGGCGGCAGTGGCATAAAAATGCACCGTACCGACCAAGAAGCAACAGTTTTTGTCGAAGTAAGTACGCGCACTGGTGATGTCATTATTGACGGTAGAGTAGATCAAGAGGTTTTCCCATATGCCGCTTTCGACGAAGCAATGGAACAGCTAGCTGGGTTGCCCTATTCTGCAAGAGGCAAAGTAAAAATAATGATTTCCGATGATGTGGAAGAGGAGGAAGTATGTGCTGACGCCCAAGTCGGCTGTGATTTGCCTTATGCGGCTCAAATGATAGAAAGCCCTGAGTTCAAATCAATAGTAGACCGCTTTAGCGACGAAAACGGCAAGCTCAATTACGCACTAATGAATAAGCAATTCATGCAGTTCGCCCAAACCAGCAAGGTGGTAAGCGAAATGGTGGGCCGAAGGGAATCAGAAAAAGACATCCGCTTATTTATACTTAAAAATCGTGCGGCATTCCTTGCTAATAAGCGTGAGCATCTTTCCGATGAAGAGACCAACGCGCTGATGGAGGCATTGGATGAAATTAACCCACGCTCTGCCTTCAAGGAGCTTAATCTGTATATCAGACGTAGATTAGGCGGACGATAAAATTCATATGTATGCAAAAGGGGTTGTCCTGTAAAGGACAGCCCTTTCTTATGCTTTAAACGCGTCTATCCTATTTTTCTAAGCCAATCCTTCAAATGGAAGTTAAATGCCTCCGGGTTTTCTATTTGCATCAGATGGCCCACACCGTTTAATGCTATATATGTCAGCTTTGGCAAGTGCTTAAGCTTATCCCATGCATCTTCATATCCCACACTTTCATCTTGCCGCCCTACCATAATTGTAATCGGATTTGCATATTGCATACTGTCAAACTTATTTTCCCATGACAGAGCATAGCCATTTGCGCGATATTCCTCGGTGAAGTCAGCATCAACGATTTTGTATGCGGGCAAAATTTCATTTGCGTATCTATCCCAATTTGCCTTTGTTGCAACAACGGCTATATTTAGGAAATCGTCAAAGTCTTCGTCGTTCTCGAAGGCATCCTCAAGGCCATCTTCGATAAATAACTCGTCATCTTCCACATCAGGTAGTTTACGCGCATCATCGTCTGCAACAATACATGGCCCAAATAGAAACATGCCATCGATTTCAATATCGCCATTGGCTGCCAGTCCCAGTGACATATATCCGCCATATGAGGTGCCGACCAGCAAGATACCTTCGTCGCCGATTACTCCCTTGATAAACTTTTTGAGTACATCAAGCATAATGTCGGCATTCTTAATCCAGCTTGCGGAGGGTGTTTTACCCATGCCCGGCATATCAATATATATTCTGCGATATCCCTGGGCATTTTTGAAAAATGGTTCGAGGCAGCCTGTCATAGACATATGGTCTTCGGTAAAACCATGCAGACATAATATCGGCTTTCCTTGACCACGCTCTTCATAATAGATTGGCAAATCGTTAACAATGTATTCCATCTCATATCTCCTTCGCATATTTGATTGCATCAGGCGGAGTATAGCTTGTAATACATGTGACAACAAGATAAAACTTGATTATACTGGCCTTATGCGGCCACAAGGCTGCTATACAGTCCACCTTTAGCCATAAGTTCTTCATGGGTGCCCATCTCTGCGATGCGGCCATTATCCATTACAACAATTGTATCGGCTGTAAGGATATTCTCTAAGCTATGGGTGGTTATTAGAATTGTATGATTGTGGCGTAGACTTTGTATTGTCTCCATGATATTGCTTTCGGATTCTTTATCTAGTGCACTAGTGGCTTCGTCGAATACCAGAATCGGGGCTTTTTTTACTAGGGCTCTGGCTATTGCGATTCTTTGCTTTTGGCCTCCAGATAGGCTTCCACCTTTTTCGCCGGCATTGGCGTCGTACCCGTCTTCTAAGTCTGCTATGAAATCATGGGCGGCAGCTTGCTTTGCTGCGGCTGTTATTTCGTCGTCGGTGGCGTTGCCGCCTTTGCCCATTGCTATGTTTTCTTTTATGCTCATATCGAAAAGGGTGTAACTTTGGTCTACATAGGCGAAGTTATTTCGCCAGTTTTTTAGGCTTGAGTCGTTGTAGCCTAGTCCTCCTAGGCCCAGGCCCAGGCTTTCTCGTTCATACATGCCTATTATGACCTTGAGCAAGGTAGACTTACCGCTGCCGGATTCTCCTACTAGGGCTACCATTTTATTTTCAGCTATTTTGAGATTTATATCCTGAAGGGTGTTTTCCTCGGCGTCCAGATAGCGGAAGTTTAGGTCTTTGACTGTGATATCGTAGTCGGGATTGGGGCCATTGGATAATTGTTTGCTTTCTGCCGGTGCGTAATGCGCGCCTCTGCTTTCGATTATTGAGAATACCCGCTTGGCACCTGCAATAGGAGGCTGCAATCCGGCATAAACCGCCCCCATATCACTGATAGCCGAGGATAGGGTGGCACTCATTCCAAATACCACAGCTATCATGGGAAAGTCCACCAGTCCCATCGCTGCAAGCCATCCTCCGAAGCCAAAAACTACGACTAGGTTGAGCCAGCCCCGCACTGTTCCAAAAAACTGCTGACCCATTTGTATAAGGCCTTGGCGGATATTCAGGATTTTGAGACGGCTATTGTCTCTATCAAAGGTTATTAGTGCCTGACTTTGCAGATTGTATGCCCGTATTGCAATACCCCCGGAGAAAACATTACTTGCAGTTTTTAATGCGTCTGCATTGGCTTCAAGGCGTTCTTTGCCTACCCTGGCTAATGGCTCTGTAAAGCGTTTTTGCATAAGGAAACCTATAACACCTACCGTGGCTGAGGCAAGGCCCAGCCGCCAATCGATTACAAAAATAGTAATAGCCGCCCCTATAATGGAAATTATATTGCGAAGAAAAAACATCAGCGGCCCCTGAAACACCTCGGCTGCGGTGTCGCTGTCGGTATTGATTGCAGCAATGCCCTCGCCGCTATGCCGGGAGTCTTCCAGACCTGTGCGCACAAAGGTACGAAATAGCGTCTGTTTCATATCCGAAACAGCCCGCTCAATTGTAAGTATATTGATGGCAACGCCCACTAGGAAAATCAGCAAATATCCAAATATCATTGTGGCAAGGAGTACCCCGGCTATTATTATTGCATCGGAGTCGTTGCTCAAAATTGCTGCGATAATATTCCCAGAGAAAATCGAAAGTATAAACGGAAAAGCAAAGCCCTGGGAGCTATAGATAAATTGAGTGATGGCATATCTGATGCTGTATGGCCGCATAAACCTAAACATTTTAAAGAAATATATATTATCGTCCTGAGTAAGCTTGGCTTTTATGGTAGCCATTATGCCACCTCTCTTTCGTTTTTAAGGTATAGACCACGGTATATTTCGCAATTTTCAATAAGGTGAGAATGATTGCCTATGGAGGCGATTTTTCCCTTATCCATTACGATGATTTCATCGCAGGTAGCTATGGCTTTGGCCCTGTGAGCTACCATAATAACGGTTTTCCCTGCGACGACATTATCAAAGCTGGCAAGAATGGCTTCCTCCGTGGCAGGGTCCAGGGCCGATGTTGCCTCGTCGAAAAGGATTATCGGGGCGTTTTTATAAAAGGCTCTGGCCATAGCAACGCGCTGACGCTGGCCACCGGAGATATTGTCGGCGGCTTCGGATAGTATGCTGTCGAATTGATTTGGTAGGCTTTCGATGAAATCCAGAACTCCCGCATCATTGCAGGCTTTTCTTAACAAAAAAATATTTTCATCTTTTTTTGTATTTAACGTAATATTGTAACCAATGCTTTCAGAAAAAAGGAAAGAGTCCTGGGAGGCATAAGCGAAGTTGTTTCGCAAGCTGGATTTTGTGTAACTTGTGGAGTTTCTTTCTCCTATACGAATTTCACCGGATGTGGGTTCATACAGGCCCAGCAACAGCTTAAGAATCGTAGATTTACCGGAACCAGAGCCACCAACAATAGCGATTTTTTTACCAGATTCTATGTGGAAACTAACATCCTCAAGAACAGGGGTTTCACCATATGCAAAGGTGATATTTTCGAAAACGATATTTGTCCCGTTATCCTGGTTGCATGGGTGAGCAGCAAACATGTTCTTTGTTTGCGACCAGCGTTGGCCTTGAGCCGGAATCTCCCCATCAAAGTCATCGCACTCAAACCCCTCCGCAGTATTATCATTAAGCCTCTTAGCCCCAGCCACAAGCCGTGCAATCTGGGACACATTCTGCCCTAGTTGCATAACCCCACCGGTGGCAATCATTATCGTTGTAACAAAGGCTACAAACTCTGCCAAGTTAAGCGTACCGCCAATAACCCCTCCCGCAAGTACAACAAAGACTACAATCAAAGGACTAAGCATAACCGCCATCATAGCCCCAATAAGAAATGCAATAAGCCAGGCGACTCTTTTCATAAGGGAAAAATAATTGTTATATGCCTTCATATACCGTTCTTCCAGCACTTCATCCAAGGAATAGGCATGAATGGTGGTCAAGTTTTGTAGGGAATCGTTGACCACTGCGTTAAACTCCGCCTGCCGTTCTGAGGTTTTTACCGACATTTTCTGTAGCGGTCGAGAGAGCAAAATCTGTATAACCAGCATCACAACAGCAGCAATGAATAAAATGCCAGTAAATGCCGGGCTAAGGAGTAGCATAAAAATAAATGCCGAGACAAAGGCAATAAAATCTTCGAAGGCTGCTAAAATCCCCCCAGTGATAAGAGACTCCGCATTTGGGATATCGTTGGAGTAAATCGAAAGACTTTCCCCGCTGCCGGCCTTTTCTACCGCAGCAAAAGGCACCCGTAGAAAATAATTAACGAAATGCTGCCGGAGTTTATATCCGGCACCGGCAGAAATCCGTGCCAGCATCACGGTATTGATAGCGGCACATATGGCTCTAAGGGCAGTGACCCCGGTAACAAACACAAAAAGCCGCAGAATAATATCTGTATTACCATCCACTGCCGCCTGGCTGATTTCCCCAGTAAGGCGGTTGACCGCTATGATACCCACAGCGGTAACTGTAGCCAGTATGGCATACAGCAGCATAAAGCCTTTGAACCGCATCCCGGTTTTTTTCATGGTTGTTAGCATTGTTTTCAATTAAGGTTCCTCCCAATGTGCTACTTTTCTGGTTTGTACCAAATCATCAAAACCAGATTTGTGCTATAAGGAAAGACTTTCAAAATCGTGATTGCGCGTCGGACTGAATCGATTAAAAAAGCTAGGTTCGTATTTTTGGCAGTTCTCCTCAATCGCGTTTCTCAATGTCGTTCGCTATGCTTGCTCTGCCACAAATATGGCTTCTCTCTGTTATCAGATACAAACTGAAATTCCATCTTTGGCCGTCTACATATATCATTCGCAAAAATCAAAAACGGGATGAAGGATATATACGGCCTTGCATGATATGCGGCTATCATTGCGTCATCCATTTCTACATCGCTGGAATCTACATATTTATATTTGGAAAATGTCTTGAGCATCTCCTCAGCTCTCTCTACAGTCATGCCGAGTTTTTTGCTTACAAGTTTTGGCGTAAACGCGGCCCTCCCTTCCCGCTGATACAGGAAAAACATTAACCGAAGGGCATCTGGATCGCTAAAAAGCTTGAACATCTGTACATGTTCATCCTTAAAATATAACTCCTGAGCCCAGCCTTTTTCTGGTTCGGGTATAACCAAGAAGTAAGGCAGAGCTTCGTTAAGACCAATGAGCATGGCACCTTCTTTATTTTCGACGCGGCCATAACTTATCTCGGCGTCTTTGTCTTCTGCTTTTGCCTGGGCTTGGCCCTCTTTGAGGATATGGTCAAACATCTCCCGGGTAAGCATCCCCCCGGTGAAGCCAAAAATGAATTGCCAGCAATATTCGTGTACCTTATTCATACGTTTATCTTCTGGCAAGGAGGCAATGCCATCCAATAAATCTGCCGACAAGTCATTCAAGTTTCGGCACTTCCGCCCGAATAGCCGGTCTATGGATACTCCAAAGTAATCCGCGATTGTTGGCAGCAACATCGCATCCGGACTGCCTCCCACCTCCCATTTTGATACGGATTGGGGGGTGATGCCAACGGCTTCGGCCAGGGTTTCTTGGGTTATGCCCTTTTCTTTACGTAGCTGGGCGATGTTTTGACCTATGTTATGGTTGTGCATGTTGTGTCTCCCTCTCTCATGGGTTGTATAAATAGAGTATCGCAATAATCAGGTTGTATCAATGTAGGTTTTTTTGAAAAAAACAACGTTAAGTTGAATATGCACAGAAAAACAACCTCAGGCTTTGTAATCACCGAGGTTGTTTGCTTTTATTATAGTGAATTAATTCATTATACTTATACCAATGTGTCCCGAATAGTCGCTGCTAAACTATCTGCCATTACCTGTATCTCACCATCATCCCGGCCCTCAATCATAACCCGTACCAAAGGCTCTGTCCCGGAAGGCCGTACTAGTATCCGGCCTTCCCCTGCTAGCCTTCCTTGGAGTTCATTATAATGGCTCATAATTATGGGGTTGTCGCACCACTGGCGTTTTTTATCATTGGAGATGATTACATTCACCAGCACTTGTGGGAAGTTTTCCATTACCGTTTTAAGCTCTTCCAGAGGCTTGCCTTTATTTGATATTACCTCCACCAGCTTAAGGGCGGTTAATATCCCGTCGCCGGTGGTGCTGTAGTCCCGGAAAATTACATGTCCGGATTGCTCACCCCCTAGGGATAAGTCATTGTCCAGCATCTTTTCAAGTACATATCTGTCACCTACATCTGCGCGATGTAGGATGATGCCATGTTGCTTGCACATTACCTCCAGGCCCTGGTTGCTCATGGTTGTAGCAACGATGGTGTTCTTGGTGAGAAGGCCACGTTCTTTTAGGTCTGTGCCGATTATAGCTAGGATTTCGTCTCCCTGTACCGAAATGCCATTACCATCTACTGCCAGCATCCTATCGCCGTCACCGTCGAAAGCAATGCCTATTTCTAGGGCGTTGTCTTTTACGTATTGAGCCAAGGCTTCCATATGGGTTGAGCCGCAGTTTTCGTTTATGTTTATTCCATTTGGGGTATTAGAAAGATTGTGTACATCTGCCCCAAGAGCCGAAAATACCTTTGGAGCGATATAACTTGTTGCACCATTGGCGCAATCTAGGGCTATTTTCATGCCTTTAAGATTAAGCCCTTCTACTGTGGATAGTAGGTAGGTCAGGTAATCCTTCTCGGCGGTGGGGCAGGGCAGAGTGATGCCTACATCCTGTCCTATCGGGCAGGGCGGCTTTGCTTGGTTTTCCATACAGCTTTCGATTTCATTTTCCAATGCATCGGGAAGTTTGAATCCTAAATGGTTGAAAAACTTTATTCCATTGTCCGCCATAGGGTTATGAGACGCTGATATCATTACCCCGGCATCAAACCCATAATGCCGCACCAGGTAGGCCACTGCTGGGGTGGGCACAATCCCTGCTAGGCATACATTTGTGCCAACAGAGCACAGCCCCGCAGATAGGGCCGCTGCCAGCATATCGCCAGAGCGGCGGGAATCTACTGCTACCAATATCTTTGGAGTGCTTGATGTTTTCGTAAGTACATATGCACCGGCTTTACCTAGTTTCATAGCTAGCTCAGGTGTAAGCTCACTATTGGCAACACCACGTACGCCATCGGTTCCGAAATATTTTCCCATACTTGCCTCCATTCTGTTACGAGTATTATTATCAATATTTATATATTTTATCATATGGGGAATACTGCACATCATGTTCATAAAAATATATCAAACTGCCATTGCTTCAGCCATAGCAATAATCGCATTATTTGCTCTTACCCGAATTATGGGCAAAAAGCAAATGGCGCAGCTCAATTTTTTTGACTATGTAGTAGGGATCTCTATTGGATCTATAGCATCGGAATATGCTGTGGTACGGTCTATTCATTTGGCAGAAGGGCTCACGGCACTTGTGGTCTTTACCCTGTTTTCTCTTATCTTTTCGTTTATAAGCGTGAAGAGTTTGCGGGGAAGAAAAATATTGGATGGTACTCCGATTTTCCTTATCAAAAATGGAAAAATCGTTGAATCCAACCTAAGAAATGCAAAGTTGACAATCAATGACTTGTTGGAGGAATGCCGACAAAAGGATATTTTTGATATAGGTGAGATTGAGTTTGCCATATTAGAGACCAGTGGCAGACTAAGCGTGCTACCCAAATCACAAGGACTTTGCACCAATGTAATAATAGATGGGGAAATAATCGAAGAAAATCTTGCTGCGATAAACCTAAACAAGCTCTGGCTGGCAAGCCAAGGTGTTGTAGATTACAAGGATATTTTACTTGGATATGTAGATACCGCGGGGAAGCTTAATATTCATATGAAGGATTCGAAAACCTGATTGGCTAGGTCCAGGCCGAGAGAGGTCAAAGCAAGTTTGCCGTCCTTGTACTCCAATAGGCCCTTTACGATTAATTCATTGATAATTGAGCCGTAGCAGTCGGATAGGTTTGTACCAAATTGTGATTGGAAATCATGGGGGTTTATGCCATCGGTCATGCGCAGTCCCAGGAACATGAATTCCGACATTGCGTCTTGAGTTGATAGATGTTGGAACCCCTCTTGGATACTTCCTTCAAGATATAGCTTCATATCCTCTGTATTATGCCACCGGACAGACCCATCAAATGAATGAGCCCCCAATCCAAAGCCAAGGTACGGCCTTCTTGTCCAACAGTTGGCATTGTGGCGGCCCTCAAAGCCGGGTTTTGCAAAATTGGATAGCTCGTAATGGCGGTATCCAGACGCAGCCAACTGACGAATGACCTCGTGGTACATAGCCCGGTCAGTCTCATCATCAGGGATAATGATTTCCCCTGATTTCAATGTATTCCACAGATGGGTATTTTCTGCGGGGGTTAGGCTGTAGGCTGATATATGCTGAGGGGCATGGGATATTACTTGAGCTATGCTTTCCAGCCAATCTTCCATGGTCTGGCCAGGTAGACCGAACATCAGGTCTACATTGATATTATCAATACCGGCTGCATGAGCGGCTTGTATGGTTTCCGTAAAATCCCTTGAGGTGTGGGCTCGTTTTACTTTTGCAAGTAAATCATCCTGCCAAGCTTGCAGGCCTATGCTCAGCCGGTTTACACCATGAGCCTTTAGTTCCGGCAGTAGTGAATGAGCGTTTGTGATTGGGTTCATTTCTACGGTGACTTCTATGTCCCTGATAATGTTGAATGTTTGGATTTTTTTCAGAACTTTACATAATAAAGGGGTAGGCAGTGCTGTCGGCGTGCCTCCCCCTATATATACTGTGTCGATTTCATGGGCGGTGTTCATTTCTGCAAGCAATGCATCAACATATTGCTGCTGGCATTTTGCCCCTTCAAAGGATAAAAAATCGCAGTAACTGCATTTTGACACACAAAAAGGGATGTGGATATAAAGCCCCATCCCAAAACCAGAAATTTCGGTTCCTCGCGCTTCGTGCGGAGAACCGTGGTTTCTGGGTTTAGTCTTCATCCAGCTTCAGTACATTCATAAACGCCTGCTGGGGTACTTCTACTACCCCAATTGAGCGCATTCGCTTCTTACCTTCTTTTTGCTTCTCTAAAAGTTTTTTCTTACGGGTAATGTCCCCGCCATAACACTTGGCGGTTACATCTTTTCTGAGTGCTCCTATTGTCTCACGAGCAACTACCTTGCTGCCAATTGCCGCTTGTATTGGCACCTCAAATTGATGTCTCGGGATTTCTTTTTTCAGCTTTTCTGCCATGCGGCGACCCCGCTCAGCGGCGGTTTTGGCATATACAATAAAGGATAGAGCATCTACGGGCTCGTGATGAACCAATATATCCAGTTTTACCAGGTCGGAACGCTTGTAGCCGATGAGTTCATAGTCAAATGATGCATAGCCCTTACTACGAGATTTAAGGGTATCGAAAAAGTCATAGATAATCTCGTTAAGAGGCAGCTCATAGCGGAGTATTGCACGGGTTGCATCCATATATTCCATATCTATATAGATGCCACGACGCTCTTGGCAAAGCTCCATTATTGGACCGATATAGTCAGCCGGTACCATGATTTCGGCTTTGACTATGGGCTCTTCCATAAAGTCTATCCGGGATGGGTCTGGCATATCCGATGGATTAGAGAGGTTAATTACCTCCCCGTCGGTTTTGTGGACCTTGTATATTACACTTGGAGCCGTCGTGATTAGGTCCAGGTTATACTCCCGCTCTAGTCTTTCTTGGATAATTTCCAGGTGGAGTAGCCCAAGGAATCCACATCGGAAGCCAAAGCCAAGGGCTACCGATGTTTCCGGTTCAAATTGCAAAGCGGCATCATTGAGTTGCAGTTTATCCAAGGAATCCCGAAGGTCCTGATACTTGGCTCCATCTGCGGGGAAAACACCGCAGAACACCATGGAATTGACCTGCTTATATCCCGGAAAGGGCTCTGCCGTTTGGCGGCTTACTTCTGTGACAGTGTCGCCGATTGTGGTATCACGGACATTTTTTATGCTGGCGGTTATATAACCCACCTCGCCGGCTCTAAGCTCTGGACTTGGGACAAATTTGCCGGGGCCGAAGTAACCCGTTTCCACTATGTCAAATTCCTTGCCTGTGGCCATAAACAGGGCCTTTGTGCCTTTTTTTATTGAACCGTCTAGCACCCGGATAAATACAATTACCCCTTTGTATGGGTCGTAAAGGGAATCGAAAATCAGAGCCTTGAGGGGGGCTTCCGGATTACCTTTAGGGGGCGGAATAGATGCCACTATACTAGCAAATACATCTTGGATGTTAAGGGAATTTTTTGCGGAAATAAGCGGGGCATTTGCGGCATCCAGTCCGATAATATTTTCTATATCGCTCTTGGTGCGGTCTGGATCGGCGGCTACCAGATCGATTTTATTGATTACCGGCACTATTTCTAATCGGTTATCCAGTGCCAGGTATACATTGGCCAAAGTTTGGGCCTCTATGCCCTGGGCGGCGTCCACCACCAGAAGTGCGCCCTCACAGGCGGCAAGGGAGCGGCTTACCTCGTAGGTAAAGTCCACATGCCCTGGGGTATCTATAAGATTCAAGATATATTCCTGGCCATCTGGGGCGGCGTATACTAGGCGCACGCTTTGGGCTTTGATGGTAATGCCTCGTTCCCGCTCTAAATCCATATTGTCAAGGACCTGGTTTTGCATTTCCCGCTGGGTTAGGGTACCGGCCAGCTCTATCAGCCGGTCCGCCAGGGTGGATTTGCCGTGGTCTATATGGGCGATTATGCAGAAGTTACGTATTTGGTTCATGTTGTGCATTTTAGTTGATGCCTCCTTAATTTCGTAAAACCTTTACTGCCTTTTCGATATTTGGGATAGCTTCTTTCATTAGGTCTTGGAAAAAGCCGTTGTATTCGTAGGTAATTTCATCTATGGGCTTGGTTTTGATTCCGGTGATATATTGGTCCAGCAGGCCAAAATCCTTTTCGTAGCAGTGGAAGCTGTTGGCTCTATGGGTATAGGTGCCTATGGGCAGGTCTAGGGCGTCGGCAACTTTTTTCTGTATCATTACAAAGGCGAAGGCATTCATGAAAGTGGCTTCTACTCCGTCGTTGGAGCGCATCAGCACCTTCATATGGAGTTTGCCTCCCCGGATGAGAAATTGCATATGCTGTAAACAGGCAGGATGGGAATTAAATGGGTCTACCTTGTTATCCCGGATATCAATGACCGCTCGGCGGCTATCCGGGCTGCGCTTCAGCTCATCTATTACGAACTGGAGCTGATTTAGCTCCCCGCCGTAGTTGGTTATCCGGTCATGGTAGGTGTATTCCCAGGCGTTTTCGCTTGCGCCGATTTTAAAGTCCAGGATACCGTCAAGTACTTCCATTATATATTGCTGCAGCTCGTAAAATCCGCCGATTATCAGGCGGCTGACCATGGGTTCTGCCAAGGGGTCATCTGCGATAAAGGTCATTGCCAGCTCCTTTTGAAGCTGATTGTATGCGTTGCAGGTTGTGACTTCACCGTTTTTATCAAGCTCCATAAGGGCATTGTGGTATGCCTCGGATAGGTTCTTCCCCTTTACAAATGCTTCGTACATATATCTTTCCCCTTTTCTTTTGAAATTCCTCGTGCATTGTACCATATAACCGCATATACGCGCATAGACTATATGCGATGAAACTTTTTTGCCTATGGCAAAAACCGCAAAGTTATTTCAGCGTAGAAGCATCGCAAAAATAACTTTACTAGTAGTGGAGGTGATTGACTCATGTCTTACATACGCTATTTTTTCCCCATGATTAGTGAGGTCGCAGGTTATGGCTATAAAAACCGTCAGTCTGCAGGGCGCAGCATCCTTGAAAACCGAGGAAGTGGCTTTAAGCTTACAGTTTGGGCACAGGATCTTCGGCCTCAGACTTTGTATGGAATATATCTGTTATTTAAGGATGATAGGGGCTTCCCAGGGATTAGGGTAGGAAAACTGCCCGTAGATGACAAGGGCAAAGGGGAGCTACGAAAAGAGCTTGACCTTGAGGTGCTTGGAGAGTTTGCACTGTCGGATATACTCGCGGTGGCGGTAACTGTAAACGCAAGCAGCGGGATTATAAGTCCTCTTTGTGGATATAAGGGAGAGCCGGTGCCTTGGCGACATGGTTTCTTTGAATATGTAGAGCCAGAGCATAAATCTGTTCCGCCCCCTGAACCTGAGCTAGTTGTTCCACCAGAGCCGGAACCAGAACCTGAGCCAGAACCAGAACCTGAGCCAGAACCTGCGCCGGAACCAGAACCAGCTCTTACACCGGAGCCAGAGCCGGAACCAGAACCGGTTCATGCACCGGAGCCAGAGCTTGAACTAGAATCAGAAATCCCATCCCTCGCGGAGGAGCAGCTAACCATGGATTGGGCCAAAAGCCTACCCCAAGGAGAAATGGCCAATGCGTTCCGAGACGCGGTAGATAAGCTTCACACTGATACTGGCCAAAGCCAAGAAGTTTGCGAGCCAAAGCCTGATGTTCAGGCACTATTTGATGCCAGAGAACATGTGTCGCCCTTTGAAAAGCAAGCCCGTAAGGCCAAATGGATACAATTCGACCTATCAGACCCCGTCCCTCCCCCTACCAACAAACCTAAGCTTTTCGACGATCCTTTTGTGCAAGCCGCCTTGACAGAGCATAAGTATCTAATCCTCGGCCTGACTACAGACCAAGGCCCTAAGCGTTATATTATCGGGGTGCCTGGGGTATATGACCAAGCCTCAAGGCAAAAGGCAAGGCAGCTTGGCTTTGCACAATTTAAGTGTAATAAGGATATATACCCGACCTGGGGGGAGGCAGGATACTGGTTAATGTTTACCACGGTTTGTTATAGCGAATTAAATGAGAAACAGTCCAGACCGAGCCGAAAATAGCGGACGTCTCAACGCTTTTTCGGCGACAGGCTGGACTGATTTCGAATTAATTCGCTATATAGCGAACATCTTTCGAAATCGTGATTGCGCGTTGGGCGAAATCAGCCAAAAACGCCAAGTGCGTGTTTTGGCAGCCCTACTTTAATCGCGTTTCTCAATGTCGTTCGCTTGTAGATATGCATAAAAATCCGTATGGTGCCATACGGGTTTTTTTGTGCGAATATGCTATACTCACAACAAAACCAATCGGAGGATAAATATGCGTGCACGAAAGAAGAAATGGGCCCCGGGAGAGCTGGCCAATAATCCACGAATAATCCGTGATGCAGAGGCCCATGCCATGCATCTGCCTGAATATTTTACTAATCCCAACCCCATACACCTGGAAATAGGCTGCGGCAAGGGCCGCTTTGCGGCAGAGTCCTCCCGCCGCAATCCGGATATTAATTATATTGCCATGGAGCGTGAGCCTGTGATTTTAGCCGCCGCCGCAAGGCAAGCTGAAGCGATTGGGGCCAATGCCCTGGCTTTTTTATTGCTAGACGCCGATGTGCTGTTGGATTATTTCAAGCCTGGGGATATCCAACGACTATACATTAATTTCTGCGACCCATGGCCCGGCAAAAAAAAACGGGCCAAGCGACGCCTGACCCATGAAAAATATCTGACTATGTATGAAACCTTGAAAATCCCTGAGCTTCATTTCAAAACCGATAATCGCCCACTATTCGAATTTTCAATAGAAAGCTTCAGCGCAAATTATTGGCTGATTAAAGACGTATCACTAGACCTCCACGCCAGTGGCATGGAGGATAATATCATGACGGAATATGAAGAAAAATTCTCTGGGAAAGGCTTCCCAATTTATAGATTGGAAGCATCGCCGTCCCCGAGGCATATCATAGAATAACTGATATAAATGAAACTTTTTTGCCTATGGCAAAAACCGAAAATTTATTTCTGCGTAGAAGCATCGCAGAAATAAATTTTCTAGTAGGGGGCGACAATGTATCAATATCGTATACGCATACGTAATAAAATCCGTCAGCTAATATACCGCCCAAGGCGTAAACAAAGCTCACTCATCTCCACACAAGTAAGCGAAACGCTGACAGAAATAGACCGCCAGATTGAAAAGAAAATTACGCCGCTGCTTTCGGAGCTATTCAAGTAGATTTTACCGCTAAAAGCGCGAAAGACGGGAAAATCATTTCGCGTCTTTCGCGGTTATTTATGCAAAGAATCAAGGCGGCGTAGCCGCGTGTTTATTATTCCAGCGTATTACAACAGCAATCCGAATAAGCAAGCCTTAGTGCCGCGATAACTGCATCCTGCAAAATCCCCGTGGTTACAGGATAATCCGTCTGGGGCTCAATATACGCCGACTGATGCCGCAACACTTCCTCCGCTAAATCCCTCATCGTGGGCTCAAACAGTGGATAAAATGTCCGCTGGACATCGTCCATTCCTGTTAGGTAAATCATCAGGATTTCATTTTCAGATACCGTAACCCTGACTTGTACCGGCCCATCATTAAGAACAATCGTAGATACATATGTACCCGGTATAAATCGCCCGCTAGGATATTCGGCTTCCGGTTCTGCCCCGGCTCCCCGGCCTCGCGGCACCAATAGTACCAACAGCAAAATAATTAGAGCCAGCCCCAACAGTACAAATATCCCGATTCTTATTAGGTCCTTCAACTTAAGTACAAAAATCCTTGTACCACCCATCATAGTGCATCCTCTCTCCCATAAACTTACATTAATGTATGAGAGGAATCTAAGGATTATGCAAAAAAGCCGTGGTCAATCCGCGGCTTTTGCTTGAAAACCGGAAAGCTTGTACAATAGCAGTCTTAAAAGGAGGCTCATATGAAAAATCACAAAGCAATCGCATTTGACATGGACGGCGTACTAATAGATAGCCAGCCCCTGCACTATGAAATCGACATGGCAGTGTTAAAAAAATGCAACTATTCCGCCACTCTTGATACCGTAACCCCATATACCGGCATCTCCACCCCTGACCGCTGGCCTCGCTACAAAGAATCTCTGGGCCTGGCCCAATCTGTAGATGAGCTGATAGCACTTTCAAACTACTATATGACAGAAATTTTCAATAATACAAACTTAATGCCAACGGATGGCATCGTAGACTTGCTTAGATTCTTACGAGAAAAAAATATTCCCACTGCAATAGCCTCATCTTCATCCCATGAGTTAATAGACATGGTCTTGGAAAAAATCAAGACACGGCAGTATTTTACCCATTTCATTTCCGGAGAAGATTTTAAGAAGGGGAAACCCGCACCGGATATTTATCTTGCGGCGGCAAAATCCTTTGGTCTGCCCCCTGAGGAGTGCATAGCCGTTGAGGACTCACTCATTGGCATATTGGCCGCAAAGAACGCAGGCTTTACCTGTATTGCATATGTAAACCCCTCCACCCATGGTCAGGATTTTACTCATGCCAACCATGTAATAACCCATTTCCACCAAGTTAAGGAGTTAATAGTATGCTAACCCCCCAAGACTGGAAAGATTACACTTTACTAGACGTCGGTGACGGCGAAAAATTGGAAAAATGGGGGGAGATAATAACAATCCGTCCTGACCCTCAAGCCATCTGGCCCCGCATCACCCCTGATGCATGGAAAACCCCTCATATGTACTACCATCGCAGCAAATCCGGCGGGGGCAGATGGGAAATCATGCGTCCTACACCAGAAGCCTGGGATATTTCCTATTGTGACCTGCGTTTTCATATACGACCCACAGGATTTAAGCATATGGGCCTTTTTCCTGAGCAGGCTGTAAATTGGCAATGGATGATAGAGAAAATAGAAACCGCAGCACAGCCCATAAAAGTCTTAAATCTTTTTGCATATACAGGAGGCGCAACTGTGGCCTGTCTTAGTGCCGGGGCCTCTGTTGTCCACATAGACGCCGCCAAGGGCATGAATGCCTGGGCTAAGGACAATATTACCCTGTCTGGCTTGGGAGACACAAAACATCGCATCATGGCCGATGATGTGCTTAAATTTGTACAGCGGGAGGGGCGCAGGGGCAACCGCTACCATGGCATAATAATGGACCCGCCTGTCTTTGGCAGGGGGCCCAAAGGTGAGCTTTGGAAATTGGAAGATAAGCTCCATGAGCTGGTAACCGCCGCCATGTCAATCCTTGAAGATGACCCGTTATTTTTTCTTATAAACGCGTACACGGCCGGGTTATCCCCGGCCGTGTACGGTAATATTCTTTCAATGGTGATGACCAAACATCCCGGTAAAACTATGTTTGGGGAAGTTGGGTTACAGGCTCGCAACGATATCCTACTCCCCTGCGGCATGTATGCCAGATGGGAAAAACTGTGAATACCACTCATCTACCATCTCCAACAAAACACAAGGTGGTACTGTTCCTTTGGCAAATGCTTCAGCCATGGCTGTTGCATCTGCCAGGGATCCTGTTAAGGGGGGTGTCTCTTCTCTTTCTATTAATCCTCCCTCAAGGTGACGCTTGTCTACCCTTAGGCCATACAGAATCTCGCCTTCAGGTCCTGTGTGTTGACACAAAAAATACCCTAACGCCACTTGCTCTCCACCATCCGGTTGGATGGTTGCCTGGGCGATTGCAATAACATTATTGCAATTACGCATCGTATCGCCTCCTAAATACAGGGGCAAAAGCCCCATCCCCCCGCCACAGAGGCGGGTCGGCCTATGCACAATCGTACATAGAACCTCCTCCGAAAGTAATACTCTGCTCAAAAGTAGCTTTTTTTAGCCAAGCTATAATCTTGGACATTGTCTTATTATACACTTAATGTTGATTCATGCAAGTCTCAAAATGCCGATAAAAGTATCCTGTTACCCCAACTTATACCCAGCAATCTCCTCCTTTTGCTGCCATAATTTGTGCATTTTTCCTTTAATTATACAATCATTAATTTTCTACATACCCTAATTTTGGCAAAAACGCATTGGCATTACCAGATGCCGGTATATTACTGCATTTTTTCTATGGTCAAAATGCCGACATATTATCCGGTGGGTTCTTCCAAGCCCCGTTCTCTTACCGCGATAAAAATCATTAAAAGGGAAGGGCCTATTATTAAGCCTAGGAGTCCAAAAACCCTAAAACCTATAAAAATCGACATTAGGCTGGCAAGGGGATGGGCTCCCATTTGGTCACCAAGAATTTTGGGTTGCAGCACTTGCCGGGTAATCGTGATAATGCCATAAATAATGGCAAGACCGATAGCCATGCGGATATCCCCTGTCATCAATGAAATCAATCCCCAAGGCACCATAATCAGGGCGGGGCCTAAGACAGGTAAAAAATCCAAAGCCGCAAGCAAAAGCCCGAGAAGCAGAGCATGGGGACTCCGCAGTATCAAAAGGCCGATAATGCTTATTATCCCCACCATAGTCATGAGAATGTACTGGGCTCGGAAATATCCTCCTACGGCACGACTTAGGCCCACTCTGGTTTGGCGCATGTGGTTTACCAGCCATGGGGGCAGGGTATTGCGCACGGTTTCAAAGATAAGCTTGCGGTCAGCCATGAAAAAGTATGCACTGACCAATGCCAAAATAAATCCTATTAGAAAATTGGGCACAGCTGCAGTGAAATTCATGGCCTGGTCCAAGAAATCTCCGCCAAATAAAGTGGTTGCCGCTGGAAGCAGTACCTCTTGTACATCCGGTAGATTCCATCCTTCTGGGAGAATTTCTTCAATCCGACTAATCCATACGGCAGCACTTTCGTTTATACGAGCGGCAATTTCTTCAATGTTTTCTACTGATACAAAGGTCGCAATCTGGCGCGCTAAGGTACTGATTATCCAAACACCAAGACTGCTCATGACAGCAATAAAGATAATCAAACATAAACAGGCTGCGAGCCAGCGTTTCCACTTAAACCGGTTGACCATCACCCGAATTAGAGGCTCCATTATGAGTGCAATCAGAAGGCCGAAGAAGAAAGGTGCGAGAAAAGTAAAGAGCTGAGTAAAAAAAAGCCACACCACAAAAGTAATAAGCGCAAAAAAAGCAGCCCGGTCTATAAGCTGCTTGTGGTCTTCGAAGAATTTACGCATGGGATTCACTCCAATCTATATATACCTGCAACAAGGCATAGTTTGACACCAAAACCTGTTATGCCTCCCCCCGCCGGGAGGCGGGGGAGAGGCAGTCTTATTTCCTTTGTTGCAACAAGGCATAGTTTGACACCAAAACCTGTTATGCCTCCCCTCGCCGGGAGGCGGGGGAGAGGCAGTCTTATTTCCTTTGTTGCAACAAGGCATAGTTTGGCACCAAAACCTGTTATGCCTTCCCCCTCCGGGAGGCGGGGGGAGGTAGTCTTATTTACTTTGTCGCAACAAGGCTTAGTTTGACGTTAAAAAATGTAACACAACTTCATTAATTTGCCAATAACTACCATTTGTCCATGTTAGGCTTGTACTCACAAATCAGAGAGAAAAGGATGGGGATACTTGTGAGCGATTTTACATTGCCTACCAATATAAAGCAAATTGGCAGCATTGGTGATGGGCTACGAATTTATGTGGAGGACTATGTCTGTACGTTTTTGCATCAGTATGCAGAAGCAGGAGGATATGGTGAGCGATTGGCATTTCTTGTTGGGCGTCACCTTGTAATCGATGGCCAGCCTATTCTGTTTATTTCAGGTGCAATCCACGGTAAGTATACCGAGGAATACGAGGGCTTCTTACGCTTTTCAGAGAAGAGCCGGGACTATGCCGAGTCCATGCTGGAGGAGCATTTCCCTATGATGGAAATCGTAGGCTGGATGCAATCCCAGCCTAGTTACGGCACATATTTGAATCAACATTACGCTACGTATCATCTGCGCCAATTCCGCAAGGCCTACCAGGTTATGTTTGTGCTGGATCCTATCGAGCGATGCAATGCTTTCTATGCGCCAGACCCGGATGCAATGACCCCTTCGGAGCGGATGTCTGAGGTCAGCGGATACTTTATTTATTACGAAAAAAACGTAAATATGCACGAATACATGCTAGCCAATAAAGTTGTGGAGTATACTCCCAAGAAACCCACATTGGTAGAAAAGCCCTTGATGACCTATGCCGAGGAAGATGAGGGGGAGGCCTTCCACCAGGAAAAAGACAGCGATGACCCCTACACTGGATATGGCAGCCGCCAAATAGAACCGGAAGAAATTATCCGCCGTCATCAAGCGGATAAGGCCAGACGCAAAGCCCCTGTAGTGGAGCAAAAAAGGGCCCTTAACATGGTGGCTAGCTTATGCGCGGTGCTATTTATTGTAAGCTTTATCTTGGGTGTTGGGTTTATCCGTTCCCAAGACCGAATTGACACCTTGGAGGAGGAAATCCGCCTCCTTAATATAGGAATGCGCAATGTCCTTGCCCAAAATGCCCCAACTGACGAGAATCCACTTGCTCCGGCCTTCGCAGAGCAAGACCCTCCCACACAGCCGGAAGCTCCCCCGGTAGACTATACAGAGCTCCCCACAACAGAGCCTACCCCTGACCCTCCTGCGACGCCGCCTCCAACAGCGGATGACTCCGGAGTAGAAACAGGGGAAACCGGAGAAGAGGGAAACATAACTGAGGCTTTCGCACAAATCCCAGAAACATATACCATCCAATACGGTGACAGCCTGATTTCGATTAGCACCCGTTTTTTTGGTGATGCAGATATGGTGGGAGAAATAATGATTCTTAACGGAATAGAAGATGCTGACCACATTGTAGCAGGGCGTACCATTGCTCTGCCAAGAAGATGACCGTACCGCTAACAGGGACGGACCCAGAGGTTCTTAGCACCTTGGCTGCCGCATTGGCACATGAAATAAAGAACCCTGCCGCCGTAGCCCTGGCTCATATTGCTCAGCTACGCAAACGCTTTGATTTGCGGGGAGTAGGGGATACCTGCGACCATATAGAAGAAGCTTTGGAGCATATCTGCCATTTGGTCCAGGAGATGCTGCTGGTTACCTATGGCACAGCCCCGGCTTATGAATTTGACCTTGAGGATATGTTATTGGATATGCTGGAGGCATACCAATCAGCTTGGCCCCAAATTGTCTTTTCCTTGGATAGGTCTGATAATGACCTAGGCCTTATGTATTATGGCGAGGAGACCTTCGTCAAAATGATATTCTCCAATCTGATGAAAAACGCAGTAGAAGCAGTAGGCTCAGCGGGTACCATAACTATCCGGCTAGAAAAATCCAAGGATTATGCCCTTGTATCAGTCCGAGATAGCGGCGCAAGCGGCTCAAGCCTAAAACCCCACCCAAGCGGGCTAGGCTTACCCATTTGCCGTTGGTTGCTGGCTCGTATCGGGGGATATCTTGAGTTCAATGAGTTACCTATTCCCGGCTGCGAAGCTCGGGTTAGTCTTCCTATTTTGTAAGTTTTCCATAAAAAATCCATATGATATCATATGGATTTTTTATGTACTTCTACCAAAGTATCATCCTTCACCCTTTGTCCAAAATCAGCATAGTATGTACCATAATACAAGCCTGGCATAATAATTTCCCAGGCAAAGGAGGACATACCATGCATGGACCTTGGGGTAGACACCATATCTTTGGCGGCCGATTCGGTTGGCCATTCGTTACACGACGGCCGATGCGTCACCGCTTCCATCGATTCTTTCCATGGCATCGGCGTCAGTTGTTTTGGTAATATAGCGAACTAATTCGTTATAATAATTTGGGGGCTGTTCTCTGACAGGGGACAGTCCCATTTTTATTGTGGTATATTCTCTGGGACAAGGAGGGGTAGCCATGATAAAACTCGGTTCACTTAGCCACGGTGGTATAATGCCCAATTATAAATGCACTGCCGCCTGTAGACACTGTCTTTATGCCTGCTCTATGACCCGTTCAGGTGGATATATGTCTCGCAAGAGCATGGAGGCTACCTGTGTAGCCTTACGGGAAGGAGGCTGCCGTAGTGTACACATTGGAGGCGGTGAGCCTTTTCTGGATTTTGACGGCCTACTTGCGCTGCTGAAAACCGCAGACACCCACGGTATCAATGTAGAATATATTGAGACAAACGGTTATTGGGCCAAGGAGAAGAGCATGGTCAAATCCCGTCTTGCAGCATTGGCTGACGCCGGGGCGGATACCTTCTGTATTTCAGTAGATCCTTTCCATGCAGAATATGTGCCATATGCCGCTCCCTTGCGCCTTGCGGAATGGTGCCGCCAGGCAGGTTTCGGATATTTCTTATGGCAAGAGCGATTTCTGTCCATGATGAGAGGATTGAATCCGGAAAAGACCCATAACCGGGCCGAGCTTGAGAAAAATATTTCCCGGGGAATTATTTATGAAACTGCCCAGGCCTATGGCCTTAGATATGGAGGCCGCGCTGTCAATATCGCGGAGGAATATTCTCCCAACAAGCCTCTGGAAGATATCATTAGCAATAAACCCTGCCGAGGGTTGTTATCTACAGACCATTTTCATGTGGATATGCACGGGCGGTTTATACCCCCGGGATGTACAGGTATTGCCATCCCTTTGCTAGAAGGAATAAAAGGTATACCAGTTGATAAATATCCCGTCTTCGAGGCACTTCTCTCAGGAGGTGTTGCCGTGCTCCTTGACTATGCACAAAGTTGTGGCTTTACTCCGAGGCCGGAAGGGTATCCGGATAAATGCATACTTTGTTTCCATATCCGGCATTGGTTGTGCAAAGAAGGCAATTCCCCGGAATTGGACGCCGAGTACTACGAGGAATCCTTGCGCTATTATTTATAACAGGTATAATTTTGTCGAAAATATTATATTAGACATTTTCCGAAATAGGGCAAAACAAGCTGCATTTCAATCTTGTTTTCCCTATTATCGGAGGAGGTTCATTTAAGGAGCATTCTATGTTACAACAAGTTCACTCGTTTAAAACAGATTCAAACCCCGTTTTCCACATGCGGTACGGCGGCGGTCACATCAATGACACTTACATGGTACTGGATGATACCGGCCGGTTGTATGTAATCCAAAAGATTAACCAAAATGTCTTTCGCAACCCTAAAGCTGTAATGGAAAATGTCCATGCGGTAACAGCCTATCTTAGATGCAGAGTAGAAAAGCTTAGGGAGGCCCTTTGCCTGGTACCTACCAAGTCAGGGGAGGATTGGCTGGTAGACGAGGCTGGAGATTATTGGCGTATGTACTATTTCATCACCGACAGCATTGTACTCCATCAAGCAGCCGACCCACGTGATTTTCAAGAAAGCGGCTTTGCATTTGGATATTTTCAGCGGCAACTGGCAGACTTCCCCGCAGAGAAGCTTCATGAGACTATCCCCAATTTCCATAACACCCCTGATAGGTATCGGCTCTTTAAAGAGGCTTTGAAAGCCGACCCCATGGGCCGGGCAAAAAACGTATCAAGGGAAATCGAATTTGCACTAGCCCGTGAGGAATATGCCGGAACATTAATGAGGCTCCTTGCCTCAAAGGATTTACCCCTAAGGGTAACCCATAATGACACCAAGCTTAATAATGTACTCTTTGACCGGGACACACGAAAGGCCGTATGTGTAATAGACCTAGATACGGTAATGCCTGGGCTTTCTGTCAATGATTTCGGTGATTCCATTCGCTTTGGTGCATCCACCGGTGCCGAGGATGAGGTGGACTTGAGCAAGATAAATCTATCTTTGGATTTATTAGAAAGCTACGCCACAGGGTTTTTATCCGCCTGCCGGGACAGCCTTACTCAGTGCGAGTTGCATCACCTACGGGACGGCGCCAAAATGATGACTCTGGAATGTGGCACACGCTTTCTTACGGATTATCTGGGCGGCGACAAATATTTTGCCACAAAGCGGGAAGGGCATAACCTAGACCGCTGTCGTACCCAGTATAAGCTTGTCGCGGAAATGGAAAAATATTGGGATGAGATGCAAAGTATAATACTCTCGTCATCCCGGTCTTGAGCCGAGATTCCCTGACCTTAGCCGATAGGCTAGAGGGACCGGGTCAAGCCCGGGGTGACGGATGGGCGTAGAATGGAGGCATAGCATGAAAGTACTGGTTACAGGCGGAGCAGGATATATAGGCAGTCATACCTGTATTGAGCTCATAAAAAACGGCTATGAAATCGTAGTAGTAGACAACTTTGTTAACAGCCACCCAAAGGCTGTCGAAAGAGTCAAGAAAATCACAGGGGTGGACTTCCCATTCTATGATATGGACCTACTGGATGCCCCTGCTCTTGATAATGTATGTAAGGCTCACAAGATAGACTGTATAGTCCACTTTGCAGGGTTAAAAGCCGTTGGGGAATCCGTTGCAAAGCCCCTGGAATATTACGAAAATAATCTATGCTCCACTATGAATCTACTCAAAACAATGGCTGACTACGATATTCGCCACATGGTATTCTCATCCTCAGCCACGGTTTACAGCGGCGATAACCCCATGCCTCTAACCGAAGATTCCAACAGAGGTTGCATAAACCCCTATGGCTGGACAAAATACATGTGTGAGCAGATAATCAGCGATTGGGTGGCAGCAAAGGAAAATGCCTCAGCCGTACTCCTGCGTTACTTCAATCCCATAGGTGCCCACGAAAGCGGCCTGATAGGAGATGACCCCGCTGGTATCCCCAATAATCTCTTGCCCTATATAACCCAAGCCGCCGCAGGCAAACTCCCCGAACTCCCTGTTACCGGTGCCGACTATGACACCCCTGACGGCACAGGGATAAGGGACTATCTCCATGTAACCGACTTAGCCGCAGGCCATGTAGCTGCAATAAAATTCGCCGAGAAAAATAAAAATGCCCATGCCTTTAATCTAGGCACAGGCAAGGGCGTAAGTGTATTTGAAATGATACATGCATTTGAAAAGGTCAATGGAGTAAAAGTACCCTATAGAGTAGTTGACCGTCGCCCAGGAGACCAGCCAGTAAGCTTCGCCGACCCATCCAAGGCCACCAAGCTCCTTAATTGGCAGACAGAAAAATCCTTGGAAGAGGCTTTGGGAGATATGTGGCGTTGGCAGACAAATAATCCTAATGGTTACACAGGTTAGGACTTTGAGCTAGTTACCAACACTGGAATCGTATTATCGGTTGTGTTTGAGTCTGTGGGATTTTATATGAGCTATACTCGATTCGATGATGAATGTGTTTGACTGAACTGTTTGCTATGAACTAAATGTGGATATCATAGCAGATACTCTCTCCGCGCAAATACCGTGGGCAGATTTGTATTGCAAGATAGTCAGAATTAGCAGATATCCACCTCGACATATTTTTGTTATTCAAATGCATACTGTATGCATTTAAATATGTCAATATAGCAAATGTGCTAATTACATGTAAGCTGTGGGCATCATACTCACAATTGTCATTATAAGCATATAAAAAGGCTGGCCTTGATTCCGTGTTCATAGTAGCAATTGCATCAGCTACGTCATGCAAGTAAAATCCATATCCTGAAGCAGTAAAATCAATGAATCCAATTTTACATTCCTCTCCAATAATTATATTGCTTCCTTGCAGGTCAGCGTGAATGAGACCATAAGTGCTTCTGTCTTTATGTAAAGTCCTTATTATCTCTTTGGCATGTCTAAAAGTATTCAAAAATATTTGGAAATTACTTTCGGTAATAATGTTATCAATTATCGCCTTTTGAAGTTTAGAAATAATAATTTCAAACTTCTCTATATTGTATATCGGTCTTTGGAGGTCTTTATTTGCACTGACCTCACTCATCATGTTATGAAGTCTGCTAAGGCTGACACCGAATTGCTTTATTGTTTTATCCATTTCGCCATTACAATTCTCCAGTGTTACGCCATCTATCCATTTTAATAAATATGCAGAGCATAAATTCCCGCAAGAATCATGGCAATATGATATGAAGTTTCCATCTTTATTTTTAATTGGTGTAGGAACATTAAACCATTTATTGTTTGGAATACTTTTAATGATTTTGATTTCTGAGCTAATGCCCTCAACGCAATATTGCAATCCAGTTAATGACTCATGGATAGATGGATTAATTTTTAATATATATTTATTATCAGAAAAATCAATAACCTTATAGGAAATGCCAATATTCTTTCTTACTAGCTCACAACTCTTGATTCGAAAGTAATTCTCCTCAACAAATGCATAATGCTCTGTCACAATATCGTCCTCCTCTATATTGGGTGCTAGAATTATAGTGCGTTGTGTTAGCTTATTTGTTTATTTTTGAGTTTTTATTACCTTATTCATATACAACAAGAAGGTGATGCTTATAGCACCAAGCACTATACCTGAATAAATTGCATATGTTAACCCCATGTTATTAATAAGATAACCAATGACAATCGTCGCAACTGCGGCTGCAACTGTTGCAACTGCTGTCATAAATGAAATTAATGTTGAGGTATAGTCGTTGCTTATAGAGTCAAGTGCCCATGAATAGAAGATTGGCATAAGAGGCCCCATACTAATACCATACATGAAATTGCCAACACCAAGCATAACTATGTTATGTGAAAAGTTCATGATTATGAAGCTAGCGAGAACACCTATGAACAACAAAGGCATAATTTGTCGTACATTTACCTTTTTTCCAATCTTTGAATAGACAAATGCAGAAATCCCGCTACCGAGGGCTCCGATTGAAGCTAAAATCAATAGACTAGATTCAAGCACACCTATTTCCAATGCTTTTGCTTGAAAATAAAGCATATATACAGAAATGAGTATGAAACCTGTTGTTAATATAAAACATAAATAATGAACCTTTTTATTTTTAGCCACAGCAGAAATAATTCTTCTTATATCAATAGCAATTGTCTCTGATTCACCTTTTTGATCTTTGTAAATTAGAAGATTACACATAGAAACTGATAAGTATATAATTGATATTACTCGTATAATCCCTTCAAGCTGAATATCAAGGAAAAAGCCAATGCTAAAAATGGTCACTATGGAAACCAATGAGCCAACAAATTTGCTTATCCCAAATAAACGTGGGTAATTAATTGATATACCATGTTGTTGAACTGTGCCTTTTAGCCATGCTTCCAGTGAGCCGCTAATTAATGCACTATAGGCAGCCTCTGCAATAGCAGCCATATAAAGCGAAAACATACTTTGTCCCGCAATAAGTATAAATCCCTGCATTGCTCGCAATAGTAGACCACAGCTATAAACTTTTTTTCGCCCAACCCTATCTGCCAAATAGCCTAATGGAATTCTTAGGAGTGGTGAGATAATTAAAGACAAACTAAAATACTTTGAAATTGCGAACAAGTCAAATCCCTTGCTAATTAAATAGGCAGTACAGATACCATTAAACAACGCGCTTAATAGGCCAGTTACAGCTTTATTTGCGATAATGAATAAGCGGAGTCTAGACATGACTTTGCCCCTTCCTATTTCCAATTGCAACGGTTATGCCTTTTTGTAAAGATAGCTGAGACCTTCAAGATGATTCATGTTAAAGAGCTTTAGTAAGTCGACTTCTTTTACGAAGCTTTTGGCAATATAATTCGCAAAGTAAACTATCTTTGAGGGGGAGTCTAATTTCTTTAGGTAATTAGCGTTGTTGTATAATTTATAGAGGCCATAACTATCCCACTGCTCCCAAATTTTATTATAACTAATGTTTGATACTTCTTTCCATGAGCAATTCAACAGGTATTTTTCAAATGAAATAGCTACAATCTCTTCATACAAGACCGATAACGAACACTTAATATGCTCTAAGTACGCAGCTTGAGTAATGATGTTACGTAAGCTCAGCCTACATATATGTATATACTCATGCATAAAAACTCTTCGAAACAAGCTCATTTGGATACCAGATACGATTACAATAGTCAGATGGTTATCCACACAACATGATGCTCCAAATATTGGTGCCTTAAGTTTAAGAAACTTTTCATCCATAGTGAAATGAATAATAATACGTGATGGATGAAAAGCGTCGATGCAGTAATGTGAACGTAGTAACTCGATACATTCAGAAATAATGCACTCACATGTTCGTCTGCTTTCATCTGAGATATAAACTGCTTTTGGCAAACATAAGCCAAGCATAATTTCTACAACCATACTTTGCTCCGTAATACAATTGCCATCTACATAATTAATGTCCACAAAATACCACCTTAAATAGAGACCTGTAGTTGACGTATTGCGGGAAAAGAGTCCGATAATTGCAGCAATTATAAACATTAAAATGAGTTGTATTTGATTAGGCTAATTATTTTGGCTATTAATAAACCTTATTACATATGGACACCGGATATCAAGCCCATTAATATCTCCATTCATGGACAACGGAACCAAGCGGCAGCCTCCACCACAAAAATCCTTGAGCCTGCAACTCACACATGGTTCATTTAAGCGAACTGAAACCGCATCTTCCCTAAAATAATTAAGAACCGTACTATTCTTCCATATATCTTCAATTGCAGACTTTCGCAAGCTTCCACATGTTAAACCTGTTCTTATAGATGCTACACATGGGAACAATTTCATCTCAGATGAAATTGTTAACTCGCTTTGCCCACACTCACAGTAAAACGGACGCCTGATTTGGTGTCGAAAGTTGCTAAGGTTTTCTATATCAAGCCCCCATACATTAAGAACATCATCAATCATGTCATTGTCTTCTAGAGGAACAAAGAGCTCATAAAGTGTAAAAAAACCGATGTTTATGCGATTGCTTAGATTGCCCCACCGATTATGCTTAATAATCTTTGTTACTCTTACTACGATTTCGGACCAACTTTCCCAAAAATCTTCAAGCATTTCTAAATTCTCAAGGGCTCTTCCTGTAAGAAAAAGAGGTACAAGTTGCACTGCACGAAAGATATTATCTTCTAACATTTTATGAGCAGTTGTTATTGCATGTGGAGCAGTTACTTTGTCTATTACAGTTAACGCAGAAACGGAAAATCCACATTCATTGAAATATTTGGCATTATCTATTATTTTATCATACTGCTCTTTGCTTATATTCCGCTGTTTTGCCATTACTTCGTAAGGGCCATCCATACTAATCTGTATTCTTACATTTTTATTGGGAACCCTGTCCGCCAGCTCATCAATCGTATTTTTATCCCATCCAATCCCATTGGTTAAGATACATGTTGCATACGGATAATTCGCAGCAAATTCGACAATTTTAAAGAAATCATTGTTTAATAGAGGCTCACCGCCGGATAAGTTTACATAAACAGGAGGAAGTTTTTCAAGTTGCTTATAGATACTGACTACATCTTCATATGTTAGCTCAGGAGATGCATCTGGTGAACCGTTTGCAAAGCAATGCGCGCACGTAAGGTTACACTTTTGATTGAGTTCAATATAGCATTGATTTGGAATCAACATTCACATTCTCCTGCATATAAAGCTGTTTTTAGCTCCTTAGATAACTCAAGGAAAACACCCTCTTGGGTGAAATTTTCAGCCAGCTCAATCAAATCGTTAGTTATTTCATCAGACTCATCTGGATAAAGTGAATATAATTCGTCAATACAGCCTTTAACGCCTTTTTCAGAAATTAAGCGCAAGACTTCGTAAACCGTGTCATTTGCTTCCAAATAGCATCGTGTGCTAAATATAGTGCAACCCGAGTCCTCTTTGCGAACCCTATATCTTTCACTATTGTCAGAAATCACGAATATAGACATATTTTTCATCTCCTTAGTCAACTATAGGACACAAGTAATCTTTGGCACATAAATCCCCATATTCTACATAAGCTCGCGCTCTGCACCCACCTCCACAGAGCTTTGACAAGCGACATCTAGAGCAGTTACCTTTTAATTCCGAAATATCTAGGCTTCTTAGGTTTTTGAGCACAGGTGAGTGATTCCATATTTTATGAAGACTTTCGGTTTTCAGATTTCCACATATGAAAGGCGGGAATTTTGCCGATATTGTTCCACAAGGATAAAGGTCACCATTTGGTGAGATGGCGCAACTCGTGACACCGGCGTGACACCCCAAGGAGCGAAATCTTCTATATAACTCACTCTCAAGTGGTGAGTTGTAATTATAAAGGTCATTAATATCATCACGTGTAAACCCATTATCTAACAAAGGTAAATACATTTCCCATGGGCATGTCACTGAAACTTGGATTCCTCTATAATGTAAGTCAGTGGTTTTTTTAACTGTGAGATTCATTAAAAAATCAGACCATAAGTTATAGTCTAACTCAAGTACATCTCTGCCTTGTCTCCCGTAGCCATATGGGAAAAACTTTATTGCTAAAATTGATTTAATGCCTATTCTCTTAATAAAATCATATGTATCATAGATATAAGGCAAAGTTGCTTTGGTAATAGTGTAGTTTACACTGCACTTAAGTTTGCTCCGCACCAGTAACCTAAGAGCATGTACTACCGTATTGAACTCATCTGATAATATATCGTCCGCATCAACTCTTCTTTGTCTCAATATGCTATATGTTTCTGGCGTGTATCCATCAAGACTTACACATACATGTATATCAGGACACTTTTCCTCAAAAAATTTTATTATGTCTGGAGTAAGCAATAGGCCGTTTGTATTCAATGTCAAGAAAAACCCACGCTTTGTCGAAGCATACTCTAAAATATCAAGACAATCTTTCCGTAGCAGTGGTTCGCCACCTGTTATCGAAACATCACTAACGCCCTCATCATCTAGTTGATTAAGAACTTCTTTTATTTGCTCAAAAGTCATTTCATCATTTAGAGCGTCTCCTGCTGCCACATTGCAGTGTTTACACCTATACATGCATTTCAATGTTATATCAAAGTCTACTTGTAGTGGTCCTGTGAACATATTACTCAGCTCCTCATGCTAAAAACATTAAATTACAAAATGCCCCTTTACAAAGCAATTAGGACGGAACTTACATAAAGAAACATTATGGCTAGAATCTGGGGCCAACACCATCAGGAATGCAGTTCTTAGAGGCTCTCTTCACGACCACCATAGCTACATCGTGAGATACGCTATAAACTACAAAACCGTTATTTTCATGCAGCGTTGTAGGCGTTGGCCACAGGTCCTCAATCTAACTTGCATTTTTTTGATGCATTATTACTAGACACCACCACCTGGAGACTGCTTGCTCCAACAAAGCCAACGATTACTGTATTTCTTGAATCCTGGCTTAATCCATTTACGTGTCATTATTTTCACCTCCTATTTGTAGAAATTTATTTGACCGATTTACAGCTGGGATGAAAATCATGGCAATCGGCAAACGAGGACATAATTGTTCTGAACCTATATATTAATGCGTTTATACATTCCGTTGTTTGTGTAATTGTAGTGGTTTTTTTTTTTTATAAGTCAATATGTATTGAGGAATATGGCATATTCGACAATGTGCATGTTGATTTTTTGGTATATTTGACATAATGCAACATTAATAGCTATTTTCAATGACTAGTTGGTGTGCCCATATAATTCAATGAAATAGTGGCTTGTGGGCTATGACCGAATTATGTAGTGAATAATGCCTCTGTGCATGTTGTTGTGCAAGCTACATATGCGCACATGTATAATTTGGTATTTTTGTGATGTTATATATAGCGAGTTAAATGAGAAACAGTCTTGACCGAGCCGAAAATCGCGAACGATTCAACGCATTTTCAGCTCGGTCAGGACTGATTTCGAATTAATTCGCTATATGCACATAGCGGTAATAGACGGAAAAATCACTGGAAGAGGCGTTGGTGGATATACGGACTAAGCCTTTATCGCCACCATTAAAACCGGAAATCGCTTTTATCAACGTCATCAAAACCGACTTTTAAGGTGCAATGGTTAGCTCCACTTCCACCCGAAACAAATCCCCAATTGCATGAATCCTAAAAACTCCGCCCATAAGTTCAATCAGACTTTTGGCGATATACAGTCCAAGGCCGCTTCCTTCTGTGTTACGGGCCTTATCCCCCCGTATAAATTGCTCCGTCAATTCCTCCCCCGCCATTTCTATGGGGGTGGCTGAGGTGTTTTGTAATGTGAATAGTACCTTGCCCTCCCGTGGAGATGTTTCAATAAAGACACGGGTGTTGCTCAAGCTGTACTTTACCGTATTGGAAAATAGATTCTCTAATGTGCGGTATAGATGTCGGCTGTCTGCATTTACCCATATGGGGTCTTGATGGAATAGATGCTCTTCTGGACCCGCTGCATTCTCATGTCTTGTGTCCCCGTACCAGATTGCCCCGTCCATTTGTCGTATTACAAGAGTGAGATTATTTTCTGCAAAGCTATCTTCAAATTCCCCTGCAACCTGGCCGATAATTTCAGCCAGGTTTAATTTTTGCATATCGACACTTAAGTTCCCAGTTCCCGCCTTGGAAGCCTCCATTAGGTCATCTATAAGCACCTTGAGCCTTGTGGATTTTCTTGCAAGAACCTGTACATATTCCTTTGGCTGCCCCTCGAGGCCCTCGTTATTTAACAAGTCTACATAGTTGATAATGGAAGTCAGGGGGGTTCTGATATCATGGGATACGCTTGTGATTAGTTCGCTTTTAAATCGTTCGCTACGGATTTTGTCAGCGGCAGCGATATCATATTCAGTAGCAAGATTAATCATATGCACGGCAAAATACGTAAGGGAGCCAAGGATAAACAAGGATACCACAACAATAGAGAGAATCCCGATAAAAAGTATAAGCATAGCAATCTGGACAGCCAATAGCAAAAACGCCAATAACCCTACCGGCCTCCAAATAGAATAAACCTTAAAGAAACCAACCCAGTACAAGGTCGTAGCAAGCGTCCTATCTCGCAAACGGGCAATTAACTCTCCAAAAGCCAACAAAGCGAAAAGATAAGCGATAAAAGGAACAACCAAGACAATAACAAGCAATGGATTTTCCCACAGCCACCCAGGAAATGACGGTGCCCATGCTAAACGTGAGCAGGTTAAAAAACCGGCAACACACACCATTAATAAGAAACCATAGTCAATTCTGCGCACAGGATATGGTTGTGCTCCTTTACGCAGTAGAATCGAAAAGGTGAATACAGCAAGGCAAATTATCAAAAGCACTGCCGAAGGCCCTGCACCAAAATTTAAGCCGTTGTCAAAGCTCAGTCTGGAATCAAACCCAGTTCCCATATTAAAACCAATGCGCATAAGTCTTCCGAAATAAAAGTCAAAGGCACTGCTCTGTGCCCTCATAAAAGACACTGCCGCTCCAAACCCAACCACAGCAGAAACCAGCCTTAAAAATATCAGTAACAAGGCATTAATCTTCACGGTAGCTTCACCACCTTATATCCCAGGCCGTAAATCACTTTAAGATACCGAGGCTCTTTAGGATTAATCTCGATTTTCTCCCGGATATGACGTATGTGTACGCTTATGGTTTTGGAAACATTAAAGGCTGGTTCATTCCATACGGCTTCATATATTTGGTCCGATGTAAATACCCTGTCTGGTGAGGCCATTAGCAGATGCAGGATATTGTATTCAAGGGAAGTAAGCTTTACAGTTTCACCTTCGGCCTGTACCAGCTTTTTATTATCATCCAGGAGCAAGCCTCCCGTTGTGTATACTCCTGTTTCCGCGGTGTTTTGTACGATGCCTCCTATCCCCCCAAGGGAAGCATAGCGCCGTAGTGCTGCCCGGACCCTTGCAAGGAGCTCTACAGGGTTAAATGGCTTGGTTACATAGTCGTCACCTCCCATGTTTAGCCCTAGAATGCGGTCCGTATCTTCGGATTTTGCAGTCAGAAAAATAATGGGCACATTGCTAAACTCACGGATTTTTACCGCAGCCTGTAGACCGTCTAAGTCTGGCATCATTATGTCCAGTAATATTAAATGGATATTTTCCTGCTGTACTATTTTAATGGCTTCTCTTCCATTGATTGCCCTTATAACAGTGTATTTTTCCTGCTTGAGATAAATCTCCAAAGCGTTGAGTATATCGGAATCATCATCACAAATCATTATTCTGTGGTCCATATGATATACCCTCCTTTATTATCGGCTGATATGGTAAAGTCCCGTCCATAGGGCACATAAATCATACCGTTTTGGGGTAATTGAAAAATGATATGATGCGTCTCGTCGTTTTTTTCAAAGCTAAAATGGCCTTGGTTGTGGATATAACGAATATATTCCTCTAGTACAAACCCACGTTTCATTATATAATAAGCATGAATCTGTCCTACATATCTAAAGTGCCATGGCTCGAAGTTTATACCAGTGACGTGCTCCATCCCTTGGGGATAACGTAATATAAGCCCGTATCGATAGGAATTATCTGCCATCCAACGTCCTTGAGGGGAGTGGGCCATTTCTGCCATTCCGATATCTGCAATAAGGATATCTGCTGCCAGACCGGTTTGGTGCTCGCTATGCCCCGGTGGCATTACATATGCGCTGTTGGAGCCGTCACCGAATATATATGCCTGGCGATAAAAATCCCTGAATGCGCTTGATACAAATAATCCTGTCACATCCTGAGTCCGAGCTGACGCAAACATTTCCGACACGGCTCTTAGTGCAGAATGGTGTAGATACATATCATCAACACGGCTTACCGCTACTGTAGGCCATGCGGCAGTAAGCAAAGATGAATCAGGATTACCAGTGGCAGGGTACTGGTGGTTTACAAGAATAAGGTATCCGGTATTGGAAATGTCCCGAGTGGATATGGAAACCATGGGCAAGGGTAGGGGAGCTTCATTGTAAACTTCCTCTGTCTCTGTTTCAGAAGTGTCATAATCTTCCTCCGGCGTATCGGAAATACCTTCATATGATGAGAGAATAGGCCCAGGTGCAAACTCCGGCTGATTCATGCCGGATACAATTGTATATATCCCAATCCCCAACGCTAAAATTAAAACAACAAAGGTCCATGGCCTGGGGGAGCAACCCCTACGATTTTTTTTTACCGGCCGCCGTTTTTGGTTTTGCAAATATCTGTCATGATTCATAATCTCAACTCCTAATGGTTTTTTACCATAATAAGCGGGTAATTCAAAGTCATAGGCAGAGAAAAACTAAGATTTCTCAAAATTGAACAGTAGACCTCCTCGGAGACCCACAAAAATAAGCTGAAGCTCAAGTTTGTTTTTGTGGGTTTCCGAAGAGGTCAAGTATAATATCCCAGCCATACCAATAATATTACATAGCAGTAACAGTAACTCATGGATATACTATAGCCTGTAACTCACATGCAATAAACGTGTAATTAACACTTAACTTTACACGCAACAGGAAATCGTTGTAGAATAGACGCATCAAATCAAAAGAAGAAACACGAGAGAGGGATGTACATTATGAAAACCAGACGCGTAGCTGTGATGTTTGTATTAGCAATTGCGTTTGTAGCAATTGTAGCAATACCCATATGGGCATCTGTAGGTCAAGACAGTAACGAGGAATATCCCACAGGGCATAGCCGTGAAATCAGCTACATAAGAGACGGCGTTACCATTATCGGTAACGATAGCCCGGTTATTACCTTTTCTGTCTATGGGTATGGAACTGTTCGTGCCTCCGATTCTATACTGGGCCAACTAACAAACGGCTCAACAGTGGATCCCGGTGCTGTTGTTACCTTTACGGCAGAGGGCACAGGTGATGTAGGCTTCGAATTCTTGGGATGGCGTGTAAACGGACTTCCTTACCGGGGACTCATCTCGCAATCCCTTACCCTTTATGTTGAAGAAGACGTCCATGTAATGGCCACATTCGACCATCCCTGGGCGGCGGAAAACACCCCACCACCAAGCAATTATATTCATATCCCATCAATAAACGCCATAGCAGACTCCGTAGGGACTATGTCCATCCGAATCCCAGGGCATACCCCTAACGTAGAATATGAATATTTTACTACGAGTACAACAGTAGAATACAGGATTACACCTCCGGCAGGCAGATATTTCAACTCTTCCACATCACTTAATACCTCACAGAATATGAATGTCACACATGGCCCTACAATAATGGCTGATGGACGACTTGCCTTTACTATGCTGGCATTTGATTCTAGTGAAGTTGCCAACGTCACAGAGGATGGCTATTCAGAAGCAAACTTTGCCGTAGTATTCTATCCTAATTACGGAACAATGCCATCAGGGGTTAACCCAGTACAATCATTGGCATACGGCCATGTAATCAACCCTCTGCCCACCCCGACCCGTACAGGATACAGGTTCCTTGGATGGCAGATAGACGGGCTATTTGTAGCTCCACCCCTTACAGTAACCAGGGACCTTGCACTTCGCGCAATATGGACAACACAACATGAGGGATACGGCCAATTCGCCGTAGGCTTCAATCCTGCCCCTGGTAGTTTCACTGACTCTAACGAAACCGGTATCCGAGTAGGTAATGCCGGCGACTTGATAACCAATATGCCTGGGAATCCAACCCGTACCGGCTACACCTTTGGCGGTTGGCGATTACCAAATGGCAATACCCTATCCGGCCAGATGACCATAGTAGGAGATGCACTCCTTACAGCAATCTGGAACCCGGCCCCAGGAGCATCAAGCTCCCCAACTCCGAGCCCAAGCTCAAGTTCAACCCCAGCTCCGAGTTCAAGTTCAACTCCGGCCCCAAGCGGCCAGACAGGCCATAGACCCAACCCCCAAACCAACCCACTGCGTATAAGCTTTATGATATTCGGCGTAATGGCAATGGCAGGGACGGCAATCTTTGGAATAACCAAGCTGGCAAGAAAGCAGCTGGATGCTCAAGGCCAATATCAAGCAGATGTGACCAGGTTTAACCGTGAAAGTCGGATAGTAGATATAATGGAAAATGAAGACCAAAGCAACACTTAACTAGCCCCCCCTCCTCTTATCGGTTCCGGGTTACCCCCCCGAGAATCGATATATTAAAAGCCCCGCAAGGTTCATCGAAAGATGGCCGAAGCGGGGTTTTTGTTTATATGCTAGGAAATTGCTTCGCAATTTCTGCTGGTGCGGCCGGAAACAAAAGCGCACTTTGCGCGTTTTGTTCTCTTACCGTCCAATTATCCACATCTTTATAATCGCGGCAACTTCTCTGGCATAATAAAAAGGTATACTCGTCCATGGTGTAGAGGCTGGGTAATAAGTTGCTTCGATTCCCTGGTACTGTGCAAATCGTCCCGAACGGAACATATGAAAATCACTGGTGATTATTACTGACCTGAAAGGCCCTTCGAAGACCTCATATAACAGACTATTGGAAAAAGACATATTTGTATAAGTGGAATAGGCCGCGTCTTCTAGTATAATCTGCTGTGGGGGCACACCATGGCGGACTAGGTACCGGGCCATAACCTCGGCTTCTGAGATATCATGACCATGGCCGTAGCCGCCGCTTACGATGATTATTGCATCAGGATTGCTTTGATGGTAAGCCACTGCTTGGTCCAGTCTGCTTTGTAACGTGGGGCGAGGTTCACCATCAAGGATACCGGCACCAAGCACAATAACAACATCCTCGGTAAAGTCCGCGGTAGTCCGCTGTCCATAAACAGCCAGAAACCCGGAAAACCCTAAAATTAAAACGAATAATATCGCGATGGTTATGTTCAGCCACCGCATTTTTTTTAGTCGGTCAAAAAACCAGGCATACAATCCCAAGGCTACTGTAATCCCCCCAAGGAATAGAGCGTTGTTGCTGGTTGCGCCGCTGATAAATACGGATCTGATAGCTGCAATTGCCGTTATAATCCCGGCTAAGATAATTGTTTTTCGCATTGTTCCCCCATGTCTTTCAGAAATTTATAGGATTATATCATTACAAACAAAAACGCGCCCCAGATTTTATGGAGCGCGTATCGCATTCATTCATGTTCCTTCTTATTAGCCGTTGTTGTTATGTATCAACCCCAAGCTAATCATGATTGCCCTGTCGGCTTTTTTCATTAGTACTTCGTCCAGCCAACAGATTTTTTCTCTTAATCTCTTCTTGTCTATGGTTCTTATTTGCTCTAGTAAGATTACTGAGTCTTTTACCAACGTAGATGAAACAGAATCAATTTCGATGTGAGTAGGTAACTTAGCCTTGTTTATCTGAGACGTGATAGCCGCGCATATTACCGTTGGGCTGTATTTGTTTCCGATATCGTTTTGGATAATTAGCACAGGGCGCACACCACCCTGTTCTGACCCAATCACGGGACTTAGATCCGCATAAAAGATGTCGCCTCGTCTGACCTGTTGCATTCTTTCACCTCAATTCCCAAAAAATAACTCCGGCTAAATTGTTACCTTTATTATGCGGTTCTATACATTATGTACATAAACTCTTGGTACGCGTTTTCCTATACCACAAACTATCTCGTAGCTTATTGTTCCCACAATATCTGCAAGGTCGTCGGCAGATATACCTTCTTCTTTATTTCCAAGAAGGGTCACATGATCCCCTGGGGATACTTCCGGGATATCCGTTACATCAATCATACACTGGTCCATGCATATTGCGCCAGCAACAGGGGCAAGCTGCCCCCTTACCAATACCTTCCCTCCATGGGAAAGACGTCGGGGATATCCGTCGGCATAGCCTATGGGTAGCACGGCAATAGTGCTTTCTCTCTTGGTCTTGTATATATGACCATAGCTAATGCCTACTCCTGGGGCCAGCCGTTTTACCTGGCTTACCTGTGCTTTTATGCGCATTACAGGCTTAAGGCCCAAAGGTGCGCAAGTCTCAGCCATCTCTGCGGAGGGGGGCAAGCCGTATAGCAAAATACCCACCCTAGCGATATCCATGAATCTATTTTTGTCAACAAGAGGAATATTGCTGGTATGTTCCAGCCGTGCGATTTGAGCAACGGCTCCGGAGTTTGCTATGTGCCGCTTCATTATATTCAAACCTTGGCCCTGAAGTTCCTTAAGCACCCAATCAAATCGGGCCTGCTGTTCGAACACAAACTCATGGTCCAATTGGTCAGAAGTGGCCAAGTGAGTATAAATCCCTTGTACAAACAGGTTAGAATCTTGGGCAATCGCGCAAATTTCATTTATGCTCTCTGCCCTAGGCAAAAACCCAAGGCGGCTCATGCCAGTATCAATTTTAATATGTATGACAGCCCGTTTATTATGTCGTGCAGCTGCCTCGCTCAAGGCCCTGGCTCCGTCTTTAGAAAAAACTGTTTGGATAAGATTATGTTTGACCACGGAGTCCAACAGTGGCGCAGGGGTAAAGCCCATTACCAAAACAGGCCCTTCTATCCCGCCTTGCCTAAGCTGAACGCCCTCTTCGCAAATGGCAACACCAAGAGAATCCGCGCCATTAAACAGCATAGCCCTGGCGATATCCACAGCACCATGTCCATATGCGTCGGCTTTTACAATCCCCATCATATCCGTGCCCGCCGGCAACAAACCGCGAATCACAGCAATATTATGGGCCATATTATCCAGACTTATTTCTGCCCAGGCTCTCTTGTATACCATCTAGTGCGACTCCCTATGTACAGCTAGGTTCGGCAATGTATGCGTCAATAGGCTATACTGTAAACAATCCATCTTCCAGTTCAACATTATACTCGAAAACATGATATGTGACTACTACTCTTTCGGCCCCATCTGCGTCGAAGATTACTAATTTTACAGGAATCAGCGTACTGTTGTCTACCCACAACCTGACAACGGATAAATATGGATGATTTCCGGGGACATTTGCTTCCAATACAGTCCTCACGCCCTCATCCATATCCGCAACGCTTACGCTTACCTCACTACAGGCCTTGTAGTTGAGAATAAAGCTGGTAAGAAAAATTTCGCTACGCTCTGGCGTCTCTTGAACTGCCAAGCTGACTCTGCCATTGATACGGTTATTAAACTGCAAAATCTGCTGTCCGTTATTGGTGGTGACCGAGCCAGCTACTTCCGGTGGAGCCGTAACCTCTATACGATACTCTCCGGTTATACGGGCGTGTTGCACTGTTTCATAGATATTTACCCCACGGTTGGAGCGGTATTCCACGGTAGCGATAGCCCTGTATGATTGCAACTCGAAAAGCATACGATGTATTTGCTCATAGGCGGAAACTTCTGCGGCATTCCCCGGTCCCCTGAGCCCTCCTCCTCTACATGCGGCAAGGAGTATAAACATAAATACTAATGTTAGTGTCAGTGCAGATATTCTTTTTGACATGATTTACCTCCGATTGTTTTAGTAGTATATTTATACGGAAAGAATAGTGACTTTAGACTACTAAAAACCAAGAAATCCCCACCGCTGCCTCTGACAGGGGCGGGAAAAATAAATCTAGGAGGCTCCCTATGAAATATGGCTGCTGTATCCATCCGGATTTTATTAAATCCGAAGAAAAGTATTTATCCCTCTTCAAAACCCTAGCCCAAGCTGGATTTGACTATGTAGAACTGCCTTTTTTCACTCTTTCACAGCTAACAAATGATGAACTTGAAAAGCTGAAAAATGCCCTACAAGTCATCCCCTGCAAGGCATGTAATGTCTTCTTCCCACCAGGACTTACTTTAGTAGGTCCCGAAATGGATATGAAGGGAATCCGCACCTACTTAGAGCGTATGCTGCCCCTTGCAGCTGACCTAAGCGTGGAAACTTTGGTCTTTGGCAATGGGGGCGCAAGAAGAATCCCGGAAGAACAGGACCCTACGGCCATATGGGATGACCTGTGCAAAATAGTAGAAGAAATGGAAATCCATGCAAAAAAAGAAGGTATTACTATTGCGGTAGAGCCTCTCAATACTACTGAAACCAATATGATAACCAGCTATAGTGAAGCTGTAAGGCTTACAGAGGGCCTCGTTCATGTAACCGCAATGATAGACAGCTACCATACCGCCGTCAATGGCCAAACATACGACGATGTGTATATGTATCCAAAGTCCCTGGGGCACCTGCACACAGCATACCCGACGGGGAGGATGGTACCGTCTCCACAGGATGACATGTCCCTGTATGCGGACTTTGTAAAGATGGTAAAGGACATGGGTTATAGGGGTAAAATAAGTGTGGAAGGTGCGCTCCGTTCTATAGAGTCAGTGGCTATTGCGGCAGAGTATAAAGCTTGTATTGATACTCTTAAGCATTTATTAGGTGATTGCGAAAAGCAGAAAAGAAAAGCGGTCGCACATGGGATATAATGGTAACAAAGAAGAAGACACGATAAAAAAGCCCACATGACGGAAGGAAGTTG
>WQVF01000005.1 GCA_009781725.1 Defluviitaleaceae bacterium | reverse complement strand
TTGCGAGCAAAGCGAAGCAATCCAGAAGGTTTGATTTGCTGGATTGCTTCGTCGCTTCGCTTCTCGCAACGACGAGGCAAGTGCATAATTATTCATAAAAATGCTTAATGAGACAGCCCCGCTTTTTTATATGCTATAGCGAACGACTTTCAAAATCGTGATTGCGCGTCGGGCAAAATCAGCCAAAAACGCCAAGTTCGCGTTTTGGCCGCCCTCCTTCAATCACGTTTCTCAATGTCGTTCGCTATAGAAAATTGCTTCGCAATTTCTGCTTGCGCGTTTTGTTCTGCATAATTTTCTTAAGAAAGCAATTTCCTTCCTTATGGAGATGGCGGAACAAATGCAGGGGGAACAACTAGGTATGGGACTGCGCTTTTTTCTGCATTGGTCAGGTCAAGATATGGCTCTTCTGCTATTTCTTGATTTACCCATGCCGGCGGTTAGAGCCCTGTTCCAATACCAGAAGCTTAGGCTGCTGTTAACAAAGGCAAAATCAGCAATGCCGGCGGTAGGGTGTGCTGTTGTCAGAGCGGCTACATCTGTGAAAGCTCCCCTAAAAGGACTGACAACAGTAGGCGGCAGTTGAGATGAGGGTATTTCACCGTCGCCATCAAGGGTTGGAATACCGCCAGGTGCACCCATAATTGACTTGAGGTATTCGTACGATACTGCACTTGCCATGAAATCACTTCCTTTATATGGATTTATATTGGACCTCTTCCGAAATAGGGAAAACAAGCTTGAAGTGCAGCTTGTGTTGCCCTATTTCAGAAGAGGTCTATTGACTCGTTGGGGTAAACTACCCACAATACGCCGAGCTTACGCTTTTCATCATCGGGTAAATCTTTGTATTCTTCTTCAGGTACCAGAAACATTTCAATCCCGGAATCGCCCTTCGGCCCGGTTGGCCCCAGTGGTCCTTGTAGCCCGGGTGGTCCAGCAGGTCCTCTTGGGCCCGGCGGGCCTGGCCATGGCAGGCAAGGCTCTCTTCTATCAAATTCATCCTTTTGCAATAGATTAAACGCATCCACCGGAAAAGGGAGTTCGTTGAAATAATCACAGGCTTTCATCTCTACCCTCTCCATTGATTAAATACTACTAAGATTATTCTATATTCATGCTGAGTGGAGGGTGTCTTGATGAGAAAAAACTCCACACAATTCCATAAAGTATGGTAAAATCCACGGGAAAGTACCAAAAAGCATGTGTATTGGAGTGATTGCATTGATTGAAGTACGTAACCTGACAAAGGTCTACGGCCAACATCGAGCCATCGACCAGATCAACTTTACCGTTGACGAAGGCGAAATCGTGGGATTCTTAGGTCCCAACGGTGCCGGAAAGACCACAACAATGAACATCATGACAGGCTTCATCGCCGCCACATCCGGTGATGTAAGCATAGGCGGGCTTGACATCATAGCCGACGCCCAAAAGGCTAAGGCTCAAATCGGCTATATGCCTGACACCCCGCCGGTCTATGGCGACATGCGGGTAGATGAGTATCTGAATTTTGTCGCGGATATCAAAGGTGTAAAACGCAGCCTCAGAAAGGACATGCTAGCAACTATAAAAAAGCAAGTCCGTATAGAGGACATGTCCCGCAGGCTGATAAAAAACCTATCCCGCGGATATCGCCAACGTGTAGGGCTGGCTCAGGCAATGGTGGGCTACCCCAAGGTAATTATCATGGACGAGCCTACAATCGGTCTTGATCCCAAGCAAATCATAGAAATGCGGGAGGTTGTAAAAGGCCTTGGAAGCAAGCATACCGTTATACTCTCCAGCCATATCCTCCAGGAAGTAAGTGCCGTCTGTGATAGGGTAATGATAATCAATAAAGGCAAAATCGTGGCCAGCGACACCCCAGAGCGGCTCTCCGCCAACCTCAATAGAGGCAATAACCGTATGCAGGTACGGGTAAAAGGGGAAAAATCCAAAATACTCAAGGCCCTACAAGAATATCCCCTAATCCGTAATGTAGACACCCAAACCAGCCCGGAAACAGGCACTATTGACCTCATTCTCTCAGGAGAAAAGGATGATATTGATGTCAGGGAAGTTATTTTCAAATGTATGGCGAAGAACAACCTTCCTATTTTGCTAATGAAATCCACAGAACTAACACTGGAAGAAATCTTCCTGACCCTGACAGGGGATGTACGAAGCGGCCCCGCCGGATACGGTCAAGCGGGAATTATCAGTGGTGATATCCCAGTTGAAATTAACGAGGAACCCGCCAATGAGTTCGAAGAAGTTGAAGAAATTGAGGCACCCGAAGCAACACCAGAAGAAGAAACTCCGGTAGGAGGTGACGAATAAGCATGATACCAATATATAAAAAAGAAATGCGCACCTATTTCACCCAGATGATGGGATATTTATTCCTAGCATTTATTTTGATACTGATAGGCCTATTTTTCTCCCTAATGAATCTCAGGGTAAGGGACGCCAATTTCCAAGATGTCCTTGGCAGCACAACCCTATTTTTCTTATTCCTTGTGCCGATTCTCACAATGCGGCTTTTTGCGGAAGAGGCCCGTCATAAAACTGACCAGCTTCTTTATACCAGTCCTCTTTCCGTTACTCAGATAGTCCTTGGTAAGTTCTTTGCGGCGTTTACACTGTTTATGGTCGCCGCGGTTATTACCATGCTCTTTCCGTTTATGCTCAGCTTCTATGCCGAAAGTATGCCTGTAAGTCGTATCGTAGGCACTTATGTGGGCTGGATTTTTGTGGGGGTAAGCTGCATCGCTGTGGGGGTCTTTATCTCGGTGCTTACGGACAATCAAATCGTAGCTGCTGCAGGGACCTTTGCGGCTTTGTTTGTTATGTTCCTAATGGATGCCTTTGCCATCAGTATGCCTACATCGGCCTTTGCCTCGATTATGTTTGTTGCCCTTGTTGTTGTGGCTATCGCCGGAATTTGGTTTAACTCTACTCGCAATATTTTATCCTCTGTAATTGTGGCCCTAATCGGCGTTGCCGTGGTTGTGGGCCTATACCTTATTAACAATCAGATTTATGACGGCATAATCGTTCGGGTCCTTAACTGGTTTTCGGTTTACGCCCGTTTTAACCGGTTTGCCGTAGGTGTGCTCAACATTAGTGATATTGTGTACTACGTATCTTTTATTGTGCTATTCCTGTATCTTTCCATTAATGTTATCGAAAAAAGGAGGTGGCGTTAGTCATGAAATTCTTACAACTATTTAAAGACAAACGCTTCCGCTACGGTACCATGTCCACGGCTATGATGATTGTGGCTATTGTGGTTTTTGTACTGGTTAACCTGGTTGCCGATGAGTTTGACCATAGCTTTGACCTAACAGCCGAGCAGCTCTATACCCTGACGGACCAGAGTCATCGCTTCCTTAACGAATTAGATATGGAAGTGACTTTGTCCTATGTAGTCCGCACAGGAGGCGAATCTGAGATGATAACCCGCCTATTGGCGGAATACGATTCTGCGTCTCCCAGGATTACAACAGAAAATCGGGATCCCATGATAAATCCCACTTTTGTACACCAATTTGCCGCCGATATTGAAGGGGGCGTGCCCGAGGGCAGTGTAATAGTGCGCACTGACCAGGGTTTTAGGGTTATACGTCCCCAGGATATGCAAACATGGAATCGTGACCAGCAGACGGGGCAATGGTTTAGGGCAAGCTGGGACGCGGAGCGGGAGATTACCCAAGCCATCCATGCCCTTACACTGGGAGCCCCCCCTGTGATTTACCATATCACCGGCAGCGGTGAAATGACATTGCCAACTACGTTTGTGGAATATTTGGAATCGGATAACTTTATAATACGAACCCATGATGCCGTATTAGGGGATATCCCGGAAACAGCCGATGCTTTATTTATCACCTTGCCCACCAGGGATTGGAGCTCGATTAAAGCTGACCGGATACTGGATTATTTAGAAAATCACGAAGGTAGGGCATTTTTTGCATTGGGTATCTCACCTGAGCGTTTCCCGCAATTGGATAGGGTGCTGCAAGCTTATGGTCTGCGTCTGAATAATTATCTGGTTTGGGAAGGTAATCCCCAACGGACATTGATGGACGACCCTGCCCTGATGATGCCCATGTGGGAGATGCAAGAGGAGATTATGCTCCCTCTTTTCCTTCAAGGTTTTACCGGGCTGCTTGTTATGAATACCTCCGGCATTGAAACTCTGGATATGCGCAGGACAGGCACAGCAATTGAGCCGTTGTTTACCACAACCAGAGATGCGATAGGTCTGTTCCCCGGCGATGATGACGAAGTGCTAACAGCACCTGGGCCCTTTGATTTAGCCGTCGCCGTTACCGACCAGTTTACAGCAGAGACGACTCTTACAACCAGGCTGGTGGTTGTGGCCAATTGGTCAATAATGTCCGAGGATTTTAATATGTTTATAGGTGGAGGCAACTGGGCCTTCGTTTCTGCTAGCCTCAACTGGCTTCAGGATCAGCCTCCTGGTATTTGGGTGCCTGTACGAAGGCCTCCCGGTGCCGCCCCGGTTATGATTTCCGATGCTCAAGTCGTAACCATGACTGGTGTAGCAATGGGCTTGCTGCCGGTAGGACTCTTCGCCATAGGTATATTTGTATGGTTTAGGAGGCGGCATAGCTGATGAAGGTGAGAAAGCAGATAATTACCATTGTGACAAGTGTGGTTGTTATTGGACTCCTTGTGGGGCTTTTGATGTGGCAGCGCAGAGAAGTGCCGGTAGACGAGGGCGCATACAATGGGGAGGAGGCACCTCCACCCCAAGTAGTACGAATTGTAGACCGCACCGAAGCTGAAATTGTTAAAGTTGTATTCCAAGGGGAGTACGAAACCGCCACGATGATTCCCTTTATGGACGAAGATGACCAGCTTCAATGGAAGCGTGAAGGGGTAGACTATGTCCTTAATCTGACGGAAACTCGCAATAATATAAGGGCTGCTTTCAGCCTTTTCTCCTCTCAGGTCATCCATGAGGATGTAAATGATGTCCCAGAGCTTAATCTGGATGATTTCGGTTTTAACCAGCTGATAATGACGGCTCACTATGACGACGGCACGACATTAAATATATATCTGGGTAGCCCAACAATAGACTTTAGGGGTTATTTCGTAATGGTTGAAGGAGACCCGGCCCTATATACAATTTCTGCGCTGAATGCAGGGCGAATGCGATTTGGCCTTGATGATATGCTGGATACCATGCTGCCGGTCTGGGATGTTGAGACCATAGATTATTTTAAGCTTGTCGAGCGGGACCGGGGCGTAATAGAATTTGCCCGCAAAGAGCATGATACTTTTGAAGGCTTATTTTATCTGTCAATGATTGAGCCCTTCCCTGGCTCGGAAGTATGGGGCACGTCCTTTAGCCATCATATAATGGAGCATTTCTTTACCTTCCGTTTAGGTGATTTGATAAGCCTGCACCCGGATAGTTTTGCCTCATATGGCTTGGATGACCCCAGCCTTGAGTTTATCTACCAGGCACCCCATGGTGAAGCCCATCTGTTCTTCGGAGATGTTTTCTTCAGAGAAGAAGGGGACGAAGAGGTAGCCTTTATATATGTAAAGTTTGCGGATAGGCCTCATGTATTCGAGGCATTGTTCGAGCCGGTGCAAGTAATGTTTGGTATGAATCCTCTGCGTTTTATAGCGCGGTTTATCGCTCTTGTAGATATCCAAACTGTAGGGCAGATATATGTGTCCACTGGGAATCAGGACTTTGAAGTCCATATCAATCAAGTTGAAGATTCCACGGATATTGAACCGACGATAAACGGAATAGATGTTAGTGATTCGGCGTTTAGGGTAACGTATAGGCTGCTTATTGGCTTGGGTATCGATTATGAGGTAGAGCCATTTGCGCCGGTTGGTGCGCCCCTGTATACCATCCGGTACGCAATGTTTGAAGAGGATGATATCCTACTCAGCTTATATGCTTATGATGATAATTTCCATGCTGTTTCGGTTAATGGTGAGGAGATTTGGTTTGTTGTAAGCAGGCGGAGTGTTGATTTGTTTATTGCTTCGTTGGAAGGCTTGCTTCATTAGACTAGACCTCTTCTGAAACAGGGCAATACAAGCTGCACTTCAAGCTTGTTTTCTCTGTTTGGGAAGAGGTCCAGTAAGAAAATTACCCTTCATTGACATGTATAGCGAATTAAATGAGAAACAGTCCAGACCGAGCCGAAAATCGTGAACGATTCTACACGTTTTCGGCGACAGGCTGGACTGATTTCGAATTAATTCGCTATAAAACGCGCATATTCCATAAAGGGATGTGCGTGTTTTTTATTTGCCTATCCTTTACAACAATCGCCAATCTAGGCTATGATTAATAATATAGTAATTCACTTGAAAACAAGCTCGCTTGTTTTCAAATAGAACGACTATATAAAAGGAGGCGGAAATATTGAAGGCTGAATATATCGAAAAAATCTATGCTGGTTGGCTGGCAAAAATTATCGGCATACGCCTAGGTGCGCCCATTGAAGGCTGGTATTACGAAAACATAAAAAAAATATTCGGTGAAATTCATAACTATCCTGTGGATTATAAACGCTTTGCGGCAGACGATGACAGCAACGGGCCTTTGTTCTTTTTGCGGGCTTTAGAGGATGGCGCAGGTGGTCTTGACCTCACACCACAGGCTGTGGCGGAAGCCTTGCTCAATTATGCACCCTTTGAGCATGGCTTTTTTTGGTGGGGAGGATATGGCGTCTCGACAGAGCATACCGCATACTTGAACCTACGCAGTGGCATCCCCGCACCTAGAAGCGGCAGCATCGAGCAAAACGGCTATATGGTAGCAGAGCAAATCGGGGGTCAGATTTTTATAGATTCCTGGGGGCTGGTATGTCCCGGCAACCCAGACCTTGCCGCAAAATATGCGAAAATGGCTGCCAGTGTCACCCACGACGGCAATGGCATATATGGTGGCATTTTTGTTGCCGCATGTATAAGTTATGCCTTTGAAGAGACCAATATCCGCAAAATAATCGAAAAAGGTTTGTCCTATATACCTAGGGATTGTGAATACACACGTGTTGTAAGGGCTGTGATGGATTTCCACACCAAGAATCCAGGCAACTGGCGGGATTGCTTTCAATATATCTATAAAAATTTCGGCTATGATAAATATCCCGGCAATTGTCATATCATCCCTAATATCGCAGTGATGATACTGGCTTTGCTGTACGGTGAAAATGACTTTGACAATACCCTTAATATCTGCAACATGTGCGGCTGGGACACAGATTGCAATGTAGGCAATATTGCCACGATAATGGGGGTTGTATGCGGGCTGGATGCCATTGACCCGGTAAAATGGCGCAAGCCTATCAATGATTTCCTGGCCTGCTCCTCTGTGGTGGGCAGTCTAAATATTATGGATATCCCCTATGGGGCCGCATATATTGCAAAGCTTGCATGGCGCATTGCAGGAGAGGAACTCCCCGAGCCATGGCAGAGCATAATAAACCAGCGGATAGATAGCTGCCATTTCGAGTTCCCTGGCTCTACCCATGCCATCGAAGTCCGCAAAAACAGCGGCCCAATCAATGCCAATCTTATTAACACCGATGAGTCGTCCGCCTCCGGAAGCCGCTCTCTTAAAATTCATGCAATGCCAATGAGTCCCAGTGAGCGGGTTTTTATCTACAAGCGGACTTATCTGTATCCCCATGATTTTGACGATAGCCGATACGACCCAAGCTTCTCGCCCTTGGTTTATCCCGGCCAAACCATCCACGGCAGCTTTTTCATCCCAGATTACGGTAATGATTGTATCGTGCGTATGTATGTACAAAATGGAACAACGGGAGAAATTGTGGAAGGAGAGGGATTAAGCACCACAAAGGGACAATGGAAGAACCTATCCTTTCGGATTCCATTTATTGAAAACGGCTTGATAGATGAAATCGGTTTTGCTGTTGATATTATTAAACCAGGCGGCTTAGTATGCTTTATAGATGACTTCTATTTTGACGGGCAACCGGAATATTCTTTGGATTTTTCTCAAGCCAAGGTAGAAACCTGGCGCGGAATACGCCGGGAAATCAGCCAGTTTACAAAACTCAAAGGGCTGTCTTTCCTGGAAGACGGAATGCTACACCTTGTCTGCTCGGACTTTGGGGAGATGTATACCGGCCACTATGACTGGAGTGACTATACAGCCACATTCACATTGACCCCGAAGACAGGACACGAGCATTTTGTAAATGTGCGAGTGCAGGGTGGGATTCGTTCCTATGCAGCAGGGTTTTGGGGGCAAAAGTTGTGCCTTATGAAAAATGAAAACGGATACAGAATTCTTGGGGAAATTGACTTTAGCTGGGAACCGAACCAATCCTATACCATCAAAGTAAAAGCTCATGGTAATCGGCTGATTGTATGGGTTGATGGCCGGGAGTTAATCGACTACATTGACCAACATCGCCCATACCTGACCGGAGGCATTGGACTTTCTGTACGAGGCGGTAGCCGTTGCGGTTATCAGAAAATAGTCGTTGGAAGATAATCAAGTTTTGTCACTTTGGTCAGGGCCGCTCAGCTTGTTGCATATATAGGAGGCCAAAATGTCGCGCATTTTAAATATCGGCTCGATAAATATCGACTATGTATATTCAGTCCCTCATTTTGTGCGGGGAGGGGAGACCTTGAGCGCGGAGTCACGGCAGATTTTCCCCGGTGGCAAGGGGATGAACCAATCTGTTGCACTGGCCAGGTCCGGGGGTAGCGTTACTCACGCTGGTATGATAGGGGATGACGGTAAATATTTGCTTGATGTTCTACAAGAAGCCGGGGTGGATACCGGTTTGGTCGCTATTGGCAATGAGCCTACGGGTCACGCAATCATCCAAGTTAATGGGGAAGGGCAGAACTCGATTCTGCTATTCCCCGGTGCTAACCAGAATCTTGCCCCTGACTTTATAGATAGGGTTTTAGCTCCCTTTAGAAAAGATGATATCCTTGTGCTGCAAAACGAGGTCAACTGTGTAGGGTATGCCATAGAAGCAGCCAAGGCCAAGGGTATGATAGTAGTGTTTAATCCTTCGCCTTTCGGGTCAGAAATTGAGTCATATCCATTGGAAATGGTGGATGTCTGGCTGCTTAATGAAATCGAGGGAGAGGCTTTGACAGGGATGACTAGTGCCGGAGATATAGTTAACACGATGGCGAGTATATATCCCAATGCAATTATCGTATTGACCCTTGGGGCAGAGGGTGTGCTTTGTCATAGCCGTGGCAATGAATTGCGCATTGATGGGATAAAAGTACAGGCAGTGGATACTACTGCTGCCGGGGATACCTTTACCGGGTACTTTGTTGGGTGTTTGGCACAAGGCATAGATATCTACGAAGCATTAAAGCTAGCCAATATAGCCGCTTCGATTTCTGTATCAAGAGTCGGGGCCGCGGTTTCTATTCCTACCTGGGATGAGGTCGCATCGAAAGTATCATAAATCATAATGAGATATACATATCAATAAGGGGGGCAATATGGCCAAATATCAAATAATCTACACATCCTGCAAACGTGGAATAACAGGTAATACAGAGGGCTTACAAATATACTCCCACAGCCAGGGAATCCCCGGAAAGCTTTCCGATTATGTAAAAGGGTTTTTGCTCTACCAGGCTCCGGGACCTTTGCCGGGCGAACAGACAAATCCTCAAAAAATGCCGCGGTCTTTTGTATATCGCCAGTTGCCTAACAAAGCCCTAGGCGTCGTCTTGAAATCATACCTTGACCGTGACCACTCGGGACAGCCTGGTCCCAACTACATTAGCCATGGATTAGTAATGGATGAAAATGAATTAGACTGCTATCCCGCCGAGCTCTATGGAGGCGGTATGTGGCTGGGGCATATGGACGTTGATGAGGTAAACTCCCCGGAGGTGCCCCAGCTATTACCTGAGACTGAAATTATGAAGGGGCAAGGGGTAACGGTGGAAAATGTGGGAGAATTTTTGGCTGCCAACCGAATGGGTGTATTCAAGAAGATGCTGGCTGCTATGCTTGCACATAAGTCTACCCGTAAAAAAATAATTATCTGTGATGTGCCCGATAATATTCTGATGTGGATTGCCGCGTTGCATTACGCCCTGCCATTGGAGATGGCACATGATGTAAGCTTCTCAACCTACGAATACGACCCGGCCCGGGCACAATGCCAAATTTGTGGGGCCGTGCCATCGGGAACAGCCTATAACCCGAGAGGGGCCAATTTTACCTTTGATTTCACACAGGGGTTTATCCCTGATATTGAGGCAGAGGACGACTTCTTTGATTTTATTAAGGATGGCCTCACTGGGTCTTATGATGACCTTGTAGATTTTCATAAATTTACAATGAATAAACTGACCAGCCTCGGTTCTGATGAAAATTATATCAATGTATATGCACTATACCGCATGTTAGAGTGCGGGCTGGATAATCTGCCGCTTGAATCCTTCAGCGCGGCCATCAAGGTAGCTGATGGCTTTGGTCAGCAGGGTTTGCATACAGAAGCCCATGAGGTAATTTTATCCAATGGGGCTTTTGTTATGTCCGCCGAAGATGACTATGCATTGGAAATCTTTAAAGCCTTGGTTTCAAATTATAAGGAAGCTGAGGCTTCCATTCAGGAGAAAATACGCGAGCTAATTACCGAAAAGGTCAACCTGGCTTTTCAAGGGGAATCGGCAACCAAAGATAGTTTTCTTGGATTTTATGCTGCTCTTAAAGTAATATGCGAGCCCCAGGGTGTGTACATCCCTGGTGAGCTGATAGAAAATATTGAAACCATGGTGAAAAATCTTGGGGAGAGTCAATGGCGATGGGATTTTATCGTTGAGCTTTATTGTGACTATGTACTCACACAGAATATTCCCGTAGAAAATCTGTCTCTGGACCATGAAATGGGAAGAGTAGTCGGGGATATTGTAGCCGCCAGGCTGAAATCTGACCCCAATTTGGGTTTTGTGCTGGTTACCAGGATAATCGCCCGCTTCGCCCATGATTGGAATTATCTTGCCAACATGTCTCTTAATCTGGAGGGGGTTGTTTTGGATGCTCCGGACAGTGAGGGCCTTTTTGATAAGCATTGGACATATGTGTATGATATGTTTGTGGCAAAACAATCTCATAATAGGCAGAATATTTTCAAGCTGTTTCTTTCTTTAGATAGAGGGGATCAGGTTTATGAAATTTATAAAGTGTTTATGAGCCGGGCAGGTAATGTAAGAACTGCGAGGGAGTTGTTTTTTGAGCAGACGGCAATCAAGGATAGGGTTTTCATAAAGGATTATTTGTTGAAAATTTATGAGGTATATTATGACTTCTTGGCTTCTCAAAAGGAATCCAACGCAAAGCGAGAGTTAGTAAGGCTAATTGCCGACAACGACATCACTGTTGATTTTGTGTCCAATTTAATCGATGAGATTTTAGCCGAGATTCCCCTGGGGCCATTGTCTAGAGACAATGAGAAACTGGTGAATACCATACTCGATTACCTTCGAGGGCAGGGAGCCGGAGATTTGCCGGAGCGATTGGTGCTGTTTGCGATAGGGATGTTACTTGGCAAGGTCGGCAGCTCATACGAAATGGAGAATGCCCTGGGCACAATCAGACGTATCGCGAAAGCCGATACTATCCCGAGCCAAGGGGATAGCAAGTTTATCAATTGGGTGGCCTCGCCAATGTACAGCAACAGCAAAACATCGGAAGAGTTGATAGGGAACTATGAGCTGTTTGCCCATTCCCAGGATTCCACTAGGAGTTTTATAGAGGCATGGGCCAAGGAATCCCTTAAAGGAAAAGACAAGGAATATAGCAGCATTTTTATGTTCCTGGGATTCCTATTCAAAAAGGGAGATGCGGAAAACCGAGTCGAAGTTGGAAAAGTATATTGCAAGCTTAGCAAGCAAAAGTTGGAAGCTCTGAACGAAGCGGCTCTTGAGAAATATAAAGGCGACATGAAGTATTTGTTATATTGGTCGGAGATATATGAAGTGGCTGTAAGCACGAACTCCCTGCTTGCAGGGATTGGGAACCTGTTTAGGAGGAAGCAATGAAGATATCAATAATTGGCTCAGGTTCATGGGGTACTGCAATTGGGATTATGCTGGCGGAAAACGGATGCAAGGTGACCCTATGGTCTTATACTCAATCAGAGAGTGAAGCTCTTCAGCAGCATAGGGAAAACCGCGCTTTTTTGCCTGGGTTTGAAATCCCCGATTCTGTTGCATACACATATGAGTTATCACGCTGCGCCGATGCAGATATTGTCATTTGCGCGACACCATCCTTTGCGGTGGGCCGGGTTATGAGGGATTTGGCTCAATATATAAAGCCTAGTCAGATATTACTCAATATTTCAAAAGGTTTGGAAAATGAAACCCTCTCTACTCTTGCAACTGTTATAAAGCGCGAGGTTCCCCAGTGCGAAGTCGCTGTTATGTCCGGCCCAAGCCACGCTGAGGAGGTAGCCCGCAGGATTCCCACCACCAATGTTGTGGCGTCAGCAAACCAACAAGTTGCCGAATATGTACAGGATGCGCTAATGAACCCGTACTTCAGAGTCTATACCAACCCGGATGTAATGGGGGTAGAGCTTGGGGGCTCCCTTAAAAATGTAATCGCCCTTTGCGCGGGCATTTCCGATGGCTTGGGCTTTGGTGATAACACCAAAGCCGCTTTGATGACCAGAGGGATGTACGAAATAACCCACCTTGGCGTAGTCATGGGTGCTAAGTCAGAGACCTTTGGAGGGCTTACAGGCATGGGGGACCTTATTGTAACCTGTACCAGTATGCACAGCAGAAACCGCCGCGCCGGGATGCTGATAGGCCAAGGGAAATCCGCGGAGGAAGCCCAAAAAGAAATCGGCATGGTGGTAGAAGGAGTAAATACCTGCCGGGTAGCCAACGAGCTTGCAAATAAAATGAACATAGAAATGCCCATTATCACACAGGCCTACGCGGTTCTTTTCGAAGGAAAATCCGCGCGAGATGCGACCTTGGAGCTAATGGGCAGGGATAAACGAGATGAGAGTGAGGCTGGGTTCCTGATGACATAAAACATACTGGCTTTAGAGTATGTCAACAACAGTGAAAAGCAGCGAATGCCGCTACGGTGACATCAGTCGTAACATGTCCAAGGTAATATCCCGCGTAAAGGGATTAATTGTACGGTTAATAAGCTCAATTACCTCGTCATGGATGGGGAAATCATACCAGAGCGTGGTCCTTATGCTGTTTACAGGGAAGTTATAGGTGTGCAGCTCAATATCGCCCCGCACAAACTGCTCCCCAAACCAAAGTTGGTCGGTAAGGGACAAGCAAGTGCTAACATCGTCACGATACACCCGAATAAGTTCTGGGATGCTGGTAATCACTCGCGGGGTCAATAACTCCTGCATTAGGGCTTGCAAAAATTGATGCTGATGCTCTTGCCGCTGATGGACAGATATGGCGGACCTCCTGCCATAATGATACCTAAAGCGAACAAAACCAAGAGCATCTTCCCCAAACAAACGCTGAGGCCCTGCCGGTATATTTATATATAAATCCTGGAATGGGTCACGATAATGCATGTGGAATGGTACATCAATATTGACTCCCCCTACGGCATCTACGACGCGCACAAATGCGCGTTCATCTATACTTACATAAAAGTCAGGCAAAAAGCCTATCAAAGTTTGGATTTCACGTTTCATCTGGTCTATACCGCCCTCATGGCCGCCGTTTCGGCGGCCTGCGGCATATGCGGCGTTTATTTTGCGTATGCCACGCTGCACATCAACTTGGGTATCCCGGGGGATACTAATTATATACGCTTGTTGCTCAGCAGCGTCAAAGGCCGCTACCATTATCGTGTCGGTGTTAAGGCCATCATCATAGCCGATAACTAGAAAAGTGAAAAAATTAGGCTTGCGCTCCCATCCGCCTTCGGCAGTAAGGTTGAAAGGGGATTCCAGCAAGGCGTCCTCAGGGTGGGGCTCTACATAAAAAAAGGCCGGGACGGTATCGTCATCTGGGTTGGGGGTAGGATTGGGGCGTCCTGGTATATCATCAGCATCGCCTACCACAGGCGGTTGCACCATGCTACGCCATGCAACAAAACCTCCGGCAATAATGACAAATAGGGATACTAATGTTATCAGGAATGATGTAAAAAATAAATTCCGTGACCGTCGGGTTCTAAGCACTAAACAGACCTCGTTTCATTTTTTTGTCGCGACATATTTTGACATGATATTGACTGGATTTCAACTTTATTATTGAACCTCTTCTGAAATAGGGCAAAGCAAGCTGCACTTCAAGCTTGTTTTCCTATTTCGGAGGAGATTTATTACAACAATTTACAAAAGTATGCAATAAATTAAGAAAAGTTAAGCAATAATTAAATTTGCATAATAAATTTGACAGCATGAGAAATTGTAACATAATTGTAATAAATAATCGCTTGACAAGAACGGGTAAAGCAATTGCGCATTTTAAGGAGGATATGTCATGGGGAAAAAACGCAGTAATATCGGGCTTTACATACTTGCCGCTATCATTATTTTGGTATCTGGGCGGTATGTGCAGGTCAGGATTAGTAGTTTTGTTTCGGCCCGGAGGGAGCAACGACAGGTGACGGTGGAATATGACCGTCGCCATGAGCTTCAAATTACCACCAACTGGTCTTACTTCACAGGCACCGAGCTTATAGCCGCAGTTCAGGTCAGGGATATGTATGGGCAGCCTGTAATGGCGGATTTGCATGTGTCTCTTTCTGAAAACGGCACCCCCCTGTATGGGGCGACTGCCTTCACCACAGACGATTCGGGGCATAGTATCATTAATCTTCCTTTGGATAACGCATGGGGGGGATGGTGGCATAACCTGCATATTAGAGTTGAATCCGAGCTGGGCCATGAAAATTTCCAAAAAGAAGTTTTCATTTCAGTAGAAGCCGGTGAAAGTTTTATTATCAATTTCGATAAAGGATTATACAACCCAGGAGACGATGTGCTGTTTCGTATTCTTGCAATAGGCAGTACCTGTGCCCGGCCTATTGCGGGAGATATGTTTACAATTTCTATTTTTGATGGCAATGATAACCGGGTATTTCTCGAAAATGTAATTGCTTCGGATTTTGGCATAATGAGCGGCAGATTCAGACTTGCAGATGAAGTCAACAGCGGTTTTTACCGGCTGGTAGTGGAGCAGCATGGTATGGTAAAGGCTTACACATTTTTTGAGGTCAGCCCATTTGTACTGCCTAGATTTGGAGTGACCTTGGAAACAGATAATCTCGAGTATAGCGTCGGCGAAACTATATATTTATCCGGTAGTGTCATGTACTTCTTTGGTGAGCCCGTTAATCAGGGCATTGCAAATATCTATGTAAACGGCAGTCTTATATCCGACGGTATATTACTGGACGATGAGGGCGAATTTTCTTTCAGCTATCAAACCCAAAGCCCCGGACGTTATACTATTATGGTCGAGGTCATAGACAGCTCTAATTTCAGAGTTGAAGCGTCTATATCTGTGCAAGCATCGGTTGGTGTTTTTGAAGTAGACTTGATGCCGGAGTTTGGATATTTTGTCCATGGGTTTCCTAATACTGTGTATGTTTTCACACATACCATAGGAGGCGCACCTATTCAAGCGAATGTGCAGGTGTCCGGCCATGGCTTTAGTCGCATTATACAAACCGATAATAATGGTATAGGTAGCTTCATATTGGAAGATATGCAGCAGGGGCATACCAATATTGATGTTCATGCCATAGATATGGATGGCAACAGCGTGCAAACTAGCTTTTCATTCCCGGTTCATAGCAGAAATATAACCCTCAGCACCAACAGGCCTAGATATGCAATGGGTGAGACAATTTACCTACAGCTGAACAGCTTGGGCGAAGGGGGTATGTTTAAAATATATGCCTATAGAAATGACCGACTATTGCAGATTATTACATCTGAGAATAACCAGATAGAGCTTAATCTTAATGATGTATTTGGGCTTATAGATATATATGCTGTGTGGATAGCACCGGGAGGAAGCTTAGAAACTTCGAGTGCGCGCCGGACGATTTTTATTGACCCAGGAAGATATATGCAGCTCTCCATACAAAGCGACAGCCCGGAATATCTGCCAGGGGCATTTGTAAACTTAGGCTTTGGCGTTACGGACAATACCGGCCATCCTTTGGATGCTGCCTTGCTGGTAAGTATAGTGGATGAGGCCATGCTTAATTTGGCGGCCAATGACCTCTCCATAGACAATGTGCGTCTCGCACTGGAAGATATACGATTTGGCGATGACCTGGATGCCGCTACATTATACGCATCCCTTATTGCAGGTGCTTCAGAACAGGCTATTACACGGCTCTTGCTGAGGCAGAGCTCAGACATGCATTTGATTAATACAACAACGTTGAGAAATCCGGTTTATCAGGATTGGTACTGGGATTATTGGCCTCACAACAATGACATCGGCCAAGCATTTCGTAATTTTTTACGGATTTTGGTGATTATAGTGTTTACTATCATCTTTTTCGTGAAATTATCTGATAAGGAGGTCATTACCCCATCTGAGCTTGAGGCAAGAGGCTATTTGCCAAATGAGTCTGTGGACATAGGAGTTTTGGATGAACGGCTGAATCAAATGAAAAGATATAGAGCCGCATGGCTGGTAGCTATTGCACTTATTCTGTTTGTGATTTCATTGATATTTTTATCTTCTTGTAGCAGCGGTCGTGACGATGCGGCAGACGAAGCCCCGACACAGGACATCCCATGGGCTGGGGATGCTCAGCCCATGCCGGAGGCAGAAGCCGATATGGATGATGATTGGTCGGGATTAGATACATCAGGTCACACGCCAGAGCTTGCGCCGCCTCCTACAGGAGATGCTCCCACTACGGAGCTTCAGCAAGAAGAGGAATCCGCCCCCCTTGCCGAGCCCGAAATAGAAACCCAAACAGCAAGAGTCCGCCGCTTATTTTTGGAAACCATGCTGTTTATCCCTGAGTTGATAGCCAGAGATGGCCGTGCTGACCTTCAGTTTATACTGGCAGATAATATTACAACATGGAATATCCAAGTTGTGGGCAATACCCAGGACGGGTTAGTTGGTCATGCTGTTTGCAGTATTCGCGCATTCCAGCCTTTCTTTGTGGATTTTGAACTGCCTCGCAATAGTATCCGTGGTGACCAAATAAGCATTCCTGTAACGGTGTTTAATTACACAGAGGTCGAGCAGACAGTTATCCTTACAATTGCAGAAATGGACTGGTTCGAACTACAGGGCAGCCCGACACAGACCCTTGTTGTAGAATCCAACCGTTCTCAAATGGTATATGTACCGATTACCATTACCCGGTTTGGTAACTTTGTTTTCCGTGCCTATGCAGACACCCATGGTTTTGCTGATGCAATGGAAAGAGGAATAAGAATAAACCCCGAGGGCTTTAGGATAAGACGGGTTGTATCCAGTGAAAATATCGAAGCCAGTATAAGGCAGCAGCTTAACTTCGCCCAGCCCAATATTCCCGATACCCGCAGTGCCATTATTACATTCTATCCATCGGTTATGTCCACGGTTCTCGAAGGAATGGAAAATATATTCCGTATGCCCTTCGGCTGCTTCGAGCAAACCTCGTCAATACTCTATCCCAATATACTGGCCCTCAGGTATATGCAGATGAATAACCTAGACGACCCTGCTCTTACACAGCGGGCACTGTCCTATATTAACTCCGGTTATCAGCGATTGCTTACCTTTGAAGTGGAGCGGGGTGGGGGAGGATTTTCTCTGTTTGGCTGCGCACCGGCGGAAACTTTGCTTACCGCATATGGGTTGATGCAGCTTAAGGATTTGACCACGGTATATTCAATAGATGAACGTGTACTAGACAGAATGCTGGAGTTTTTATTTGACCATCAAAACTCCGACGGCACCTATGAAATTACAGGATGGTGGTGGGATATACCTGACTGCCAACGCCTTGCCTTTAACGCGTATATAACATGGGCAATCTCGGAAGCATTTCCGCGGGACTGGCGGCTGGATAGGTCTGTGGAGTACTTGGTTTCCCAGCTTAATGTCGTAGATGATTATTATACCTTGGCACTAATCGCTAATGTCTTGGTAAATACCCAGCATTATATGGCCCGTGATGTGGTCAATCGGCTTGCAGATAGTGCTGTAATAACTGGTGATGCCGCCTATATTACATCGACCACTCGAGATTATTTTGGTGCCTTTGGGCGCATACAATACTTGCAGGCTACCGGGCTTACATCTCTTGCACTGTCACGGCATGGCTCCCATGAAGCACTCAACAATAGGCTGATAAACTATATTGTAAGCCAGCGGGATTCCTGGGGGACATGGCATAGTACCCAGGCCACGATTTTATCCCTAAAGGCGTTGACCCAGCATGTAGCTGCGGGGCCGCTGCAAGACGGGCGGATTACCATTACTATCGGTAATGAAGTGCAATTTATTGATATCGCCAGTGACAATACCATGGATTTTTATCAAGTTGTTTTCACTGGTCTTGAAGAGGAGAATATCATTGAAATTGATTTCCCCAACTTAGGCAGGATGGTATATAAAGTCGTACAGGAGTTTTTTGCACCATATGACGCTGTAGAGTTGGATAGGGGTTTTTATGTAACATCCCGGATGAATACCGAATTTGCTGTACACGAGTTGGTGGAGCAGGAGATAAGGATTGTTAATACCTCAGGGGATATTGTAAATAACGGGTTGATTGCGGTTTCCATACCCCAAGGGTTTAGGGTAGAGCGAGGGAGTCTGGCGCGCCTTAGACATATGGGTATTATCGAGAGGTATGAAATGCGATTTGATAATATCAACCTGTATCTCCGTGATACCATGGCAGGAGAAGTGATTGACATAGTAGTTGCATATCGCCCAGCCTTCCCTGTTGATGTAATAGGAGGTCATGTGCGAGTGTTTGATTATTATAATCCTATGGTTGAGGGGTATTTGATGCCCAGAAGGATAATTGTGAGATAATATAGCGAACGACTATATAGCCCCACCATCAAGAAATATAGCGAATTAATTCGAAATCAGTCCAGTCTGTCGCCGAAAACGCGTAGAAGCGTTCGCGATTTTCGGCTCGGCCTGGACTGTTTCTCATTTAATTCGCTATATATTACATCAATGATAAAATAATCTCAGAAATAGGGTTATTTAATGTTGAGTAGGGCATATTTGATATCCGACAATTTCATATGTATAATATTTTCTGCTACAAACATAACTTGTTGGATTAGAAGGAGGAAGAAATGATGAAGAACATATTTGACTTAACCGGTAAAGTAGCACTGGTAACAGGTGCTTCTTCCGGCCTTGGGGTGCAATTTGCCAAAGCACTTGCCATTCAAGGGGCAAGTGTCGCCATTAGTGCCCGGCGGGTGGATAGGCTTGAAAGCCTTAAAAAAGAGCTTGAAGCCATGGGCACTAAGTGCCTGGCTGTAAAATGTGATGTTGGTAACATAGAAGACCTCACATCAATGGTTGCCGAGGTTGTGAGGCATTTTGGCAAAATAGATATCTTGGTCAATAATGCCGGCGTATCTGTCATTGCCCCTGCAGAAACACAAACAGATGAGGAATGGCTCCATGTAATGAATATCAATCTCAATGCTGTCTACTATCTCTCTAGGGAAGTTGGCAAGCATATGATTAAGCAACAATATGGGAAAATCATAAATATTGGCTCGATTTGTTCCCGTGTAGCTATCGCTGGTATGCCTATTACCGCATACAACACATCCAAAGGTGCTGTTGAAATACTTACTCGGTCCATGGCCAATGAGTGGGCGAAGCATAATATCACTGTCAATGCAATTGGCCCGGGCTTTTTCCCAAGCGAGATGACAGGGGATTTGCTTGAAGGCGCGGAGTTCCAAGGTGCGATAAAGACTTATTGCCCCATGGGGCGTTCTGGCCGGGACGGAGAACTGGATGGAGCTTTGGTTTATCTTGCTTCTGATGCTTCAAGCTATACAACGGGTCAGATGGTGTTGGTTGACGGTGGCTGGACTGCTATTTAGTTTTCGACGTGCCTCGTAGCACCCGCATAGCGTTGAAAACCGCAAGGACAGTGACTCCAACATCCGCAAACACTGCCTCCCACATACTGGCGACGCCAAATGCCCCCAGCCCTAGGAACAGGCCCTTTACCCCCAAGGCAAAGATAATATTCTGCCATACAATCCGATTGGTAAACTTGGCAATGTTTACTGCCTCTGCCAGCTTGGAGGGTTCGTCGGTCATTAGCACAACATCGGCGGCTTCTATTGCGGCGTCGGAGCCTAGGCCACCCATTGCTACGCCTATGTCTGCCATTGCAAGCACAGGAGCATCGTTGATGCCGTCACCGACGAAGGCCAACTTGCCTTTGGAGCGTTTTTCCTGGCTTAGCAGCTCCAGCTTTTCTACTTTTTGCTCCGGCAGCAAGTCGGCATAGACCTCATCTAGGCCTATTTCGGTGGCTACTGCGGTTGCGGTGGGATGGTTATCACCGGATAGCATCACTGTTTTGCGTACACCCATTGATTTTAAGACAGCTATTGCGTCACGGCTGTCTTTTTTTATTTCATCGGAGATTATTATGCAGCCGGCATAATGGCCGTCTATTGCCACATAGACTTTTGTGCCCAGGGCATCGATTTCTTGAGTGGAGATATTTATTTGATTCATCAGTTTTATGTTTCCGGCCAATATTTCTGTGGAGCCGTCTACCACGCTAATTCCATGGCCTGCAATTTCTTTGTACTGGGAAAGAGCCCCTTTGTCAACTTCCTTGCCATATTCCCGCAAAATGGACAGGGCTATAGGGTGATTAGAAAATACCTCGGCCTTTGCCGCGGCTTCCAGTAGATTTTCTCTGGTGAAAGGAGTTACCGGTTCAACTTTTGTTACCTCAAAGGCTCCCTTTGTAAGGGTACCGGTCTTATCAAAAACTGCAATATCCAAGCTGTTAAGGGCCTGTAAATAGTTGCCTCCCTTGAACAAAATTCCTCGCCGGGCCGCACCTCCGATTCCTCCAAAAAACCCCAAAGGAATGGAGATTACCAGCGCGCATGGGCAGGATATCACCAGGAAAACCAGGCTCCTATGAATCCATTGGCTCCATTCCGCCCCCAGTAGAAGGGGTGGAATGATTGCAATAAATGCCGCAAGAATCACGACTACCGGGGTGTAGTACCTGGCAAACTTGGTGATAAACTTCTCTGTTGGAGCCTTTTTGCTTGCGGCGTTTTCCACCAGGTCGATGATTCTGGCCACAGTGGATTGACCATAGTGCTTGGTCACCTGGATTGTCAGCAGGCCGTCCTTATTGACGCAACCTGAGAGCACGGTGTTATCAATCCGAGCAGAGCGGGGCACGGATTCCCCGGTAAGGGCTGCTGTGTCAAGAAGGGCTTGGCCTTCCAGTACAACACCGTCCAGGGGGATTTTTTCTCCGGCTTTTACAAGGATTATGTCACCGATTTTTACTGTTTCCGGGTCAACCTTCATTAATTGGCCATCTTTTTTTACCCGTGCAAAGTCCGGTCGTATATCCATAAGTGCCCCAATAGATTTCTTGGACTTGCCTACCGCCCGCTCTTCGAAAAACTTGCCCACACCATAGAATAACATTACGGCAACAGCCTCGGCGTATTCCCCAAGAACAAAGGCTCCGATAGTTGCAGTGGCTATAAGAAAATTCTCGTCAAAGACTTTGCCTCGGACAATATTTCGGACTGCTTTCCATATTACGTCCGCGCCAAGGACTAGATAGCCTATTACAAATAAAATAGCCGTAACATAATCCCAATCCATCAGCCGCCCTGACAATATGCCTGCGACAAAGGTTGCGGCTCCTATTATCAGCCGGATTAATCTTATCTTTTCGGATTTTTCATCATGATGTTTCCCGCCGCTGCAGGAGCACTGGGAGCAGCCTATGCTTTTTAGTACATCTTCATTCATTATGTTCTATTCCCTTCGATTCATTTTCAAGGATAAATCTCACTCGTTCATCCGCCAGTGAGTAATACACAACCTTGCCCTGCTTATCGTATTTCACAAGATTAGACATTCGTAGAGATTTAAGCTGGTGGGATATCGCAGATTTTGTCATCCCCAGCAGGGCAGCAAGGTCACAGACACACATATCCTCTTGGGAAAGTGCCCATAGGACCTTAAGCCTAGTTGGGTCGGCGAACATCTTATATAGATTCGCCAGGTCATAGAAATATTTGCCCTCTGGCATTGTGGCACTAATCCGGGTGACTACCTCTTCGTGAATAGCATCCACATCGCAGGAAACTTTGGTTATAGGCATATTTTCATCTCCTTGCTATAGTTGAACGATTGTTCAACTATAATATATTCTAGATTTATTCAATTGTCAACATAATCTGCATATTAGATTGACGTGGCAATATGCTTAGGGCAAACGCATGAAAGAATTATTAACCGCCAATACTGTTACATCTGTCGCATTGTTGGTATAGATGTAAATTGGATATGGGTTCTAAGTGTCTACATGCAAAACGTAGACACTTTTTTTAATGTATTTCCTAGGTGATGCAAGCTGGATGCAGGCACATCATATTATTGCAATTGTGAAAATGGATGATTGTGACGAAAAATATTGCCGAACATTGTTGACATTGCATAGTGCTCATGGTAATTTTACGTAAAATATCTCGTTATGCGTAGAATGAGGAGGCAATGCACAATGAAAAATCGACAAAGACCACTCGCTCCAAAAGTGTTTCTGGCAGCAATAGCTTCACTGATAGTGATGTTTGCCGCAATATCCGTAAGTGTAATGGCAGCCCCATTGTTCAATATTCCAATGACGGTGGAGCAGCCTGATGGTACAACTCTTGATGCCTTTGTTAGCGGCGATGAGTTTTTTAACTATTTACATGACAGTGAGGGCAGGATAATAATCCAGCATCCCGAAACGGGATTTTGGGTCTATGCCACATTGGATGGAAACGGCATACTTAGTCCATCAAGCCGAGTTGCGATTAATGATGGCCGGTTCTACGATGCCAATAGCCTGGCGCGGATGGCTCAGCCTATTTCCGCCCATGGCATAACTACTGCGGATATCGACTTTGGGATAAACTCGCATCTTGTGCGCAGTATGGACACATCGGAAGAAATAACTCCCCTTGAATCACAGGGAATCGAACCTGCTACGTTTGGCGTTGGTATGGTTCGCGGAAACCCGATAAGTGGCACAATTGAGAATATTGTAATTTTGATTACATTTGACGGAGAGCCATACACAATTTCACCCACACTTGCAGGGGTAATAGAGGACAGGTTCAACGGGCCTCAATCTTCCTTGAGGAGTTATATGTATGCCGCTTCTGACGGTGTGCTCACCCTCAACTCAACTCTCGTTGGCATGAACAACAACACAGTTATTATGTACCGGGATACCCAGCCAAGGGGCTATTTTATGCCCGTCTCTGCATCTAACCCTATTGGATATAACCCCACTCCGGTAAATGGCATAACAGAGGGTCATATCCGTGGCCAGCATTTGTTAGCCCGCGCTATTGAGGCAATAGATGGCAGTGCTCTTTTGGCAGGGAGAGTGCTTAATACTATTCATTCGTCCCGTGTAGACAGCGTTACATTTGTCCTTACCGGCGACCCTGGTGCATGGGCAAGTTTCTTGTGGCCTCATGCGTGGAGTTTGCAACATGCATCTGCATCTCTTAATGGTGTAGCTGTCAGTGATTATAGCCTGTTGATGCTAGGAGCAAGCTACCCATTCTCGACACTAAGGCGGAGTGTAATCGTCCATGAACAATTGCATGTCTTTGGAATGCCTGATTTCTACAGATACGCTCATGTTGGCAGGCCGGTAGGACATTGGGACATCATGTCCCATAACAGTGATGACTTATTTCAGTTTTCCAATACTCACGCAATGCGCCGTTATGTAGGCTGGGGCGACCCGCCGGTAGAGATAACCAACAGCGGCACATTTACTCTCCATCCCTTGGGTGCATCCAGCGGAGATACGGCATTTGTAATCCCTATTGAGAACAGGCCCAATGAGTTTATGTTGCTTGAATACAGAAGTAGCGTGAACCCAACGGCATATGACCGTTTCCAGGTAGCGTCATCGGGAGATTATCGGGCGGGGCTTGTAATCACAAGAATAAATACAGGGTTCAGGGGCAATGCAGACTCTGCGAGCCCTGATTTTGGGGATGAGGTATATATATTCCGCCCCGGTACAACAGTCAGAAATGCGGCAACCAGCAATGTTGCATTGGCATCATTATCGGCAACTACCGGCCGCACTGCGTTTGGCGATGCTCAAGGCACAGGATATTTAGGGATTATTTATACACACGAAGGCTATAACACCGGGATTGAGATTTACAATGTCAGTGTAGCGGGGAATACAATTTCATTCAGCGTATATTTAGGTGCGTCAAATATAACATCGCTATCGCCTGAAATGGCTCTGCGTGCAGCAGTGGCAAGTGCGGGAGGTACGCCGACGGTTATTTACCTGACTCAGGATATTACTCTTTCCGAGGTCCAAGCACCGTTGCTTATTCCGAATGGGGCCAATGTAATATTGCGAGGCGCAGGCGGGGTTAGGCGTTATATCAGTGCCGGCGGTAATTTCAATGCTATCCAAGTCGGAGAAAATATACTCAACGACCCATACGCATACCTGACATTAGAAAATATCGGTGTGACACGTACCCCGAATACGACAGGCAACGGTATTTTTGTATCTCGTAACGGACACCTGACATTGGATAGCGGTATTATTACCGGGCATAACCGCGGCGCGGTCGAGAATCAGGGTGTTTTTGTGATGGAAGGCGGAGAAATATCAGGTAATACAGCCATAGGCAACCCAGCTGGTGGAGTGACAAATTGGAATGTCTTTACTATGTATGGCGGAACTATCTCCGGCAACACAGGAGCCTTTTCCGGTGGTGTAAGGAACTCTGTTGTGACAGTCAATAGTGTCCGTGTTTATGGGACATTTACCATGGAGGGCGGTGTAATTACCAATAACACGGCCACAGGTCCAAATGGTGGTGGAGGAGTAAGCAATACAGCTATTTTCAATATGAATGACGGCATGATTTCTCACAATACAGCTACAGGCCAAGGTGGCGGCGGTGTTACAAATATGGTTTCTACTGCTGTGTTTACCATGGCAGGGGGTGACATATACCACAACATTGTCACTGGCAGTGGCGGTGGTGTGCTTAACATGTCGGCAGGCACCTTTATAATGGAAGGCGGTACAATTTCATATAACAGTTCATCCAATTGGTCAGGAGGTGTGTCTAATAGCAGTGCCTTTACCATGAGCGGTGGTTATATCCGTAATAATAGTACAGGTCAAAATGGTGGTGGAATTGGATTAATTGGAGGTCATACCTTTAGCTTTCATATGACAGGCGGGGAAATCTCCGGCAACTCAGCTATCGTGGTAGGAGGTATAGGGATTAGCAGTGGCCCACTGTCTGTCGGTGGCCCCTCAGTTGCTTCAATCACTGTTTTGCGTGATGCATTAGACACAGGCCGCTTCACTATAGGTGCAAATGCTGTGTTTGCGAATAACAATACAATTACCGGTTCCGGTATACGATATCACGCCCCAGAGGACGCTGCCCGGTATGCGGCTAATATACATGGGACTCAGTGGACTTGTCCCTTTACACAAGGTTTTAATAATTTTGATATACAATATTGGGCGGGGACTGGAGGTAATGCTCGGCCGATTAATTTTGTACTAGGCGGTACAGAGTCCAACCCAACAACTCCCCAAAGCATTGATACCATACGGGTTTTTATAAACACACTAATAATGCAAGCCCCGAGTTTCCCTGCCGACCCGACTCGGGTTGGGTATACCTTTGCTGGATGGTATCTTAATCCTGGATTTACGCAGGCTTTGACTCCAGCTACCAACATGCCTAATAATAATGATACTAGGCTTTATGCGCGCTGGGAAAAAGCAATGCGCATCATTGTGAATCTGCCTACAGCTTATGCACTACCAGGAACACAGGTAGCAGGCATTACTGCAACAGTTGTTGATGGCATTAATCCTCCGCAAACTGTTACGTGGACTATTGAAGGCAACAACTCATTTTTGACACACCTTGCGATGACATGGCAAGGTCTGGGACTTGTTATATGTCATGGCGAGACGTCAGGCACTCAAATTACTGTAAGAGCCACTTCAACAGTTGACACGAATATCTCTGGAACTGCGCGTGTAACTATAACTACTGAAAATACTCATGAGATACATCTTATGCCTTTCTATTTAGACTGTTGCTGTTTCCGTGGTGATGATAAATGGCAATTTGCTCGGGAGAGAGCTCAACGAAGTTTCCATGTCCCACACGGCAATTCGTTACAGGAAGTGTTTTATGTTGATCGTTACTCGTTTGGTACCCCATTGTGGCGAGATGCGATAACATCGGAATATTATTTTGCATGGTATATTAAACAAATGCCAATCTACGCTCCACGTATTTTCACCCAAATATCAAGGCGTTCTAACATCATGATTGACTTTAATGGAGGTACATGCCATCTGACAGGGGAGAGCGTACTTGCTCATGCTTGGATTTATTGCGATAAGCCATACTCATGTGGTAACGACATTTTCGTAGCAATGCAATGGCACTGGCATGGTGTGCCTGACCCTCAGCTAGACGACCATATTCTTATCGGATGGTATGAAGTCCAGACTGGTCGTATTTTGGCCACTTATGAGTTGCCCTTTTTGCATATATGCGAACTATCTTGGATTGACTTTTTGTTGAAAGAGGGGTATCCATTTGTGTGGGAGTACAGAGCCATCTGGGAACCCACCTCCCAAGGCAACCTCCCCTGCCCAACCACAAACCTAGCCCGTGACATCCATGGCGCAGTAATGAGCGCATCAAGCTACATGCCTGCTCGCCCACACACTAGAGCCAATAACGGCATCCGCGATGGAGCTGCCACTCAAAGCTGGTCTGCAACCGGCATAGGTCAGGAATGGCTACAGGTTGACTTTGGGGAAGTACGCAACTTCAACCATATAAGGATTTACCAGGGGGGCAATAGGATTATGAACTATAGCTTCCAATACTCTAACGATGGAATTACGTGGACCACCATCCGCTCAGGCACACGTATTATGGAGGCAACGCCCAACTACTATGAGTTTACGCACCATACCACCATCCAAGCCAGGTATGTACGGTTGGTCAGCGGCAATAGCACAGGTGCTACACCGATAGTTGTTTTTGAGTTTGAGGTTTACTATATGCAAGGTGTGTAAGTTTGAATTATTGCGGGGCTGTCACGTTAAGAATGCCGTAATTTCAAGGCTCGTCATCCCGGATTTAATCCGGGATCCCATTATCATTGTCGAAAGACTAAGGGGATCCCGGGTCAAGCCCGGGATGACGGGCTTTTATTACGTCTTAACGTGACACACCTGTTACCTTTCTTGTTTTGTCATTTTGGATAAAGCCGCTACCTCTTGAAAATCCAAGCCACAACAGGCATACTATAGACAGCGGATGGTGTAGCTTTACCATTCAATGGACAATGTAACTGTTGAGAGGACAATCACGTATGAGAAAGCAAAAGATATATCTGGAGACAACTCTGTTTAATTTTTATTTTGATGAGGATAGGGGCATGGCGCATGAATGTACGGTCGCTCTTTTCAAAGAGATTGCGGCAGGAAAACATAAAGCGTTTACATCAACCTATGCAACTGACGAGTTGGAAAACGCACCGGTAGGAAAACGTGAAAAAATGCTTGGACTTATCTCAAAATATAACATTGCAGTGCTTGCACCCACAGAAGAAACCGTAAGGATTTCGGATTTGTATGTTACAGAAAATATAATCCCGCAAAAATATCGCACAGATGGTTTGCATATTGCGATAGCCACGGTAAACGATTTGGACATGATAATCAGCATGAATTTTCAGCATATTGTAAAACGTAAAACAAAAATAGGTACAGGAAGCATAAACACTTTAAACGGCTATCGCGCCGTGGAAATCTATACGCCTATGGAGGTGATAGAAAATGAAGTTGGTTAACCGAATAGAGCAGGAAGTAGACCAAATTCGGATTGCGATTTACGAAAAAACGAAAGACATGACCCCATCGCAGCTAACAGAGTATTACCGTAAAAGTGGCGAAACTACAGCAAAGAAATATGGCTTCAAAGTAATAGAAAATGCGGAGGTGCAGACGTAATAATTTTGTGTCGCACTAATCTTATGCGATGTATTAAACAGAGCAGCATGGAAATAATTTCCATGTCGTCCTATTTACTTTTCCGGTTTTATCATTTTGGATAAAGCCGCTACCTCTTGAAAATCCAAGCCGCAACAGGCATACTATATCAACTGTTGGCAACAGATAACGATGGAGGTTAGTATGAATGAGCAATCAATAAAAAACATAATGCAAGAAGCGGTAGAGGTTTCGCATAAGGCTTTTGGAGATATCTTAAGGCAAGTGTGGCTATTTGGTTCTTATGCCAGAGGGGAAGCCAACAGTGATTCCGATGTTGATTTTATGGTTGTCTTATCTGAGCCGGTAGAAACATGGAAATATATTTGTACGGTGTACAATGATTTTACCGTGGATATCATAAACCGATATGGCGAGTTTCCTTCTGTTTTTATCACCCATGAGGTTAATTTTATTGAGGAACCGACTCAATTATATAAAAACGTAAAAAAAGAAGGTGTGCTGGTTTATGGGTAGCAAAGCAGTTTTCGGACACATGAAAAAGGCACATAGCAACTTGGAAAGTGCGCAAATGTTATTCGATAATGGTATGTATGAGGTTGCTGTATCTTCATCATACTACGCTGTTTTTCATGCTGTCAGTGCGCTGTTGGCAAGTAAAGATATGGAGTTTAGCAAGCATAAGACAGTCATAAATAAGTATAATGAGGAAATTATTCATACGGGGCTTATAAGCAGCATTAGCTTCCGTTCTTTGACCGCATTGTTCAGACTCAGATTAGAATGTGAGTACGACCCTATTTTATTTATTGAAGAAGATGGCGCAAAAGAAGCTTTGAAATTAGCACAGGCGGCAGTACAAGATATTTTAGATTATTGCCAGGTGAATAATATTTCCTTTGAGTGTTATTGAACATCTGTGTTTTATATTAAGCGAAATTACGGCATTCCTAACGTGACAGCCCTGTTACCTTTCTTGTTTTGTCATTTTGGTCAAAGCCGCTTTTACCGGCGGCAACTCAACATAGCAACAGTAGAGCCATCCACATGTTGTTGACGCTTAACATATAATGGCAACAAGGAGCCCTTGTTGTACATAAAAGCTAATTATTTTGTTAAAATATTAAGCCAACTATTTACTTTTAATGTGGATTGTTATAGTATGTAAAAGTAATACAACTGTAATAATGCATACATAGGAGTTGATAGTGTGGAGTACATAGTAAAAAGAATAAGAAACAGTTTTGGCAAAGCGGGGCGGGGGCGCGTTAGATATATCCTGGCTGCGATTTGCCTCTTTGTCGTTACTGCTGCTGTAATCTTTGCTGCCACAGATAATGGTGAATATGGCTATCAGCCCCAGGATGAGTATCTGTATATTTCTGTGACAATCCCTAGAGGACAGTCATTGGCAGATGTGTTGCCGGAGTCACCGGAAATTGCCGGGTATATGTTCTCTCATTGGTCACATGCAGCTGATGGGGGAGCTTTTGATTTTAGGCAGCCTTTGTATGAATCAGCGACATTTTATGCTATATGGCGATATGCCAATGAGTATGAGGCTGATACCGACTATGTTGGTGAGGCCCCGGAATATTATGAGTACGAGTATTATAGTTATGGGTATGATTATGCTGGTACATATGATTATGGTTACGATTATTATGGATATGATTATACATCGTATGTGCCGAGTTATTATTATGACGAGTATAGTCCTGAGTATGAGTATGCTGGAGCTTATGGCTATGGATATGCTGAGGATTATGAGTACGACTACGAGTATCATGGGTACGAAGGTGTCGGAGGCTATGGTTATTACAACGATTACTATTATGGATATGTAGAAGATTATTGGTATAACTATGGCTATCCCGATTACGAGTATGCCGGAGATTATTGGTATGACTATGATTACCCTGTTTACGGATATGCCGAAGATTATCAGCATAGCTATGACAATCCCGATTATGGATATGCAGTAGATTATTGGTATAGCGATGACTATCCCTCATATGAATACATCGAAGACCATTGGTATGAATACGGCTATAACGAGCATGGTCGCGGTGTCTATGGGCTTCCGGTTTCTCTTGGCTCCTCATTTGAGGAAACTATCACGGTCTACTTTATGTGGAACCATGGCGGTATGTGGGCAGGGCCAAATGTGTTTATTGAGTTGGATTATCGCGCCAATGTCGCCGTTTACCCTGCTGTGGAGTACATTGTTACCCTGGATGGAGAATATGTACACGTAGAGTTCCCGACTTGGTTGCATTACAGTGACATCGGCCTTAATCTACCATTAGGGTGGACATATACGATTCGTCACGAGGAAGTGGAAATTGTAGATTTCGAAACCGAAGAGCCTGAAATTGAAGGTTTTGAAATGAAAGAACATGAAACTCGATACAGCGGGGAAGGCTGCTGTCATCATACACATCTGCACATGCATTATTATATAAACGACCATGTCGGATACAACACATACACAATCGTAACGATACGCCACGATATATTTGACCGTCCAAGTTATATAGGTATTATGCCTCTTATTATAGGGGCACCCTACCCTGTGCATATACTAGCACCTGACCCCATTAGCGGCGTAATTGATAATGAATCATGGCAAACCGCTATTGGGACTGCCGCAGACGGCAATCGTGTTATAGCCGTACCGCATAATGTAGAGCTAAATGCTAATGTGAATATATCAGGCAATCGCCATATCATAATAACCAGCTATGGTACTAACCTAAATAACAGCCCGGATAACCACACCCGGACATTGCCTCCCTATGTTGTCACCCATACAGCCACAGGCGGCGGGCGGCATTTTACTCTGGGTGCCAATGTTACCTTGACACTCAGTCACATTATACTTGACGGGGGCGTTCCACACCCAGCAACAACACCAAACCGGGGCGGGGTTTCTGTTGTTGCCGGTAGTAACCTAAACATGCGTCAAGGCAGTGTAATACGCAATTGCCGGATTACAAGCGGTGGTGCGGTAAGTGCAGCCGGTAATGTCGGGCAATTTATAATGACGGGTAATGCAAGTATCGCTAATAACTCTGCCAGCGGAAACGGCGGTGGGGTGCATATCAGCGGCTCACGTACCCTTAGCATGTCGGGAAACAGTAGTATAACTGGAAATAGGGCACTAAATGGTGCCGGGGTAAATATTGGCTCAATTGGTGCTCAGCTTATTATGGAGGGCAGTGCCAGCATCAGTGGTAATATCGCTACTTCAAGCGGCGGAGGGGTAAACCTCCAATCAAACGGTTCTTTATTTACCATGAATGGTGGCAGCATTACCGAAAACCATGCCAACGGAACTGTAACCATTGCCGGCGGCGGCGGTATATTTGTAGCGGCTGGGGCCAGCAGTCATGTAACATTAAACAGCGGTACAATTTCAAACAACCATGCTGCGGGAGCCGGTGGCGGTATATTTACAACATCGGCTGTAAATTTAGACCCATTACCCGCAGGCGCATACTCCCAATTAACAATTGCAGCAGCCGTAGGATTTTCTGGCAACACATCGGCTCGCGGCGGTGTTACTCCGCCATCCAATGTGGTAGCTGTCACCGGCATTGCCAATCGACCAAGTTCCGGCGCGTTTAACCATCCGATAAATAACTTAGATATAAATTTCGAGTTCATAGATGCAGACTGGTTTCGCTTAAATAACTTGATTAACTCAACAACTGTGCAAAACATTATTATTTTCCCAAATGGGTCTACACCACCGGCTCCGCCTGCAGGTACCTATCATTTGGTCATCAGCGACTCAGGTGACGGGAGTACTATCACAACGGTACACCTTCAAGGCGGAACAACCTCCCATACAATAGACATATCTCGTACGGTAACGATTTCACCGGCGTCAGGTGCCAACATTGTGATTCGAATGCCACTGATATCCGCCGTAAACACGCCTAGCATACCACCATGGACAACCACTGTTGCAACTCTAGATCGCCATTTCACAATAAGCGCAAATGGGCATCTTACATTGGGGAGCGGCGGTGGTACAGGCACTATTACCCTAGACGGCAACGCTATGTTAAGCGGGAGTGCTCAACCTGGCAATCGTGGTGGCATCAATTTAATCGGTGGCAGCGGTACTTCCGCAACACTGATTCTCGAGACAGGAGGTATAATTTATAACAACCGCGCCACTGTTGGCGGCGGTATAAACGTCTCAAGCGCAAGCGTATTTTCATCCGCTACAAATCCGATTACCATTATCATAGACGGAGGGTATGTTATACAAAATTTTGTCCCTACGACTGGTGTTGGCTGGAATAATGGCAGGGGGGGGGGCGTAGGGCTTGATACCGGCGGCAATGGCCGTGTCCATTTCCACATGTATTCCGGACGGATTTACGGTAATGATGCTGGTAACGGCGGTGGCATAGGAGTTTGCTGCGGCACAAGGGTATGGATATGGGATGGCTATATATACGGCAATACTGCATTAAGCGGCGGCGGTCTTTATGTTGGGATGAATACTCCATATAACCATATTTATGTGCATGGCGGTGAATTTTATAGAAATATCGCCACTACTAATGGCGGAGGCCTTCATACGGGTGATATGACGATTACCCACACCACAATAACCGGCGGCATTTTCCGCGAAAATAGGGCGACTGGTACAGGAGCTGGTGGCAATGGGGGCGGTATTTTCCACCATGCAGGGCAGTTAAACTTGTTCGGTGGTACTATCATAGATAATCATGCTAATAACAATGGTGGTGGTATTCATTCTACCGACACTACCACCCAGTTTGGCAGGATTACCATGGATATGAATAGGGCAATGATTTGGAATCATTCCCCCAATGATACAACTGTGCCTGGCCATCCACCCCTTGTACCTAACCCTAACCCAAATGCCCATCTTACAATATCCGGAAACAGAGCTAGAAACGATGGCGGTGGGGTTAACCTGGTTTCTGCTGCTGCGGAAGGGGTTCTTGCCTATTTCGTAGTATGCGATAACGTAACCATAACCAACAATTCCGCAGGTCGCTATGGCGGCGGCATTGCAATTAACCACGCCAATAGACGTGTACTTATGACCGGCGGCGAAATTACCAATAACGGTGGGCCAGCAACGCTTATAACCAATGCAGCAGGGGCTACCATTGATATCAACACTCATAACGGCGGCGGTGTACATGTGCTCAATGGTACATTTACAATGTTGCGCGGCGACATAACCGGAAACCACGCTTTGGGTGCCGGTGGTTTGCAAGGTTACGGCGGCGGAGTTCACTTGGGTAACCCAAATTCGAGCTTTATCATGGATGATGCTCATGATTATAGCTATACCTATAATGTCCCAAATGTCGCCTTGCCAAATACCAACAATGTATCAGTCAGCATCCCTGGCGGTGCGATAAATATCAATAATAACAACGCTCGTATAGGCGGCGGTGTGCATTACTTCCATGGAATATGGAATTATGGTGCCAATACGGGACCCATAAGTTTCAGCGGCAACTCTGCCACAGAGTACGGTGGCGGCATAGCCATGACAAACCTCCCTGCTAATCCCCCCGACAACCACGTTCTTTACATTAACTATCTATGGACGATAAGAGGAAATACAGCTGGTATCAATGGCGGTGGCATATCTCTTTCTAATGCTACACTCACCATGACCGGCGGTACAATAGGCGGTACTTTACCCGCCCATGCCAACACCGCCCAACAAGGCGGCGGCGTATGGGTCGGCAACGGCTCTGTATTCACAATGGAAAACGGTACCACAGCCGTAGGTGCTCCAACCCATGGCCGGATAGTTGGTAACCGGGCCACAAGTCCAGCCACTCTCCATGGCGGTGCTGGTGGCGTTGCTGTATTTACCAGCGGAGAGTTCGGTGACGACCATGGTAGGGGCTCTACCTTCCATATGTCCGGTAATGCGCAAATTTATTACAATGTGGCGCATCCATCCCCTCAACCCCTTCCACCGGCTCCCGCTTTAGCTTCCCATGGCGGCGGTGTGCGGGTAATCGGGGAATACAGTGTGTTTAATTTTAGCGGCGGTGTAATCGGTCATGATAACCCTGATTACGGTAACCGTGCATCCCAAGGTGGCGGTTTGGAACTACAAAGCGGCGGCATATTCAACATGTCTGGCACAGCCCGTATTGTCGGCAACACAGCTTATTACGACCACGCAACCCACGCCCGCGGCGGTGGTGCGGTTGAAATATGGAATGCAACAATGAATATGTACGACGGCACAATAGAAAACAACTTTGCTTACACCGGCGGCGGTATATTTGTAGAAGACGGCTACTTTAATATGCACGGCGGCTTTATCCAAGACCATTGGTACAATCCCTCCGGCGGCCTTGTCCGCCATGGTGGTGGTGTAAGAGTAGGTATGACAAACCGTAACTCGGAGTTCTATATGACTGGCGGCACCATCCGCCGCAATCGCGCTATAGAAGGCGGCGGTGTGCATGTTGGTTTTGCCGAGTCTTCGATATTTACCATGACAGGCGGTACAATAGGCGGTATAACTGGCGGCCCACCCCCCACGGGGGCACCAGGGCAACCAACACCATCACCTAGCCCAGACGCCAATGTAGCAACACGAGGCGGCGGCGTGGCGGTAACCGAGAGTGGTACCTTTATTATGGAGGCGGGCGGCACGATTGCCAGCCCAACCATACCCACAATAGTCGGTAACCAGACCACCGCAAGCCACGGCGGCGGCGGCGTACTGGTAACAGGTGAAGACAGTACTTTCAATATGTACGACGGCATAATTGAGCGCAATGCAGAACCTGTGTGGGGCGGCGGCGTGCTTGTACAAAATGAAGCCGAGTTTGAAATGCGCGGCGGAGAAATCCGTTATCATGTAATTTTCCCAGAGGGCGCGGCTCAAGGCGGTGCCTCCGGCGTTGGCGTACGTTTGTCCGGCAGGTTCTTCATGTATGGCGGAGAAATACACGGCAATATAAATAATGGCAGTGGTGCAGGGGTAAATCTTCAGGGCATAACAGGAAGTGCCCCCGGAAGCGTCCCTCTTGCCATGTTCCATATGCACGGCGGCCATATTCATAATAACGAAATGTTTGTGGGTACAGGCGGCGGCGGTTTGCGTGTGTATAATCCCAATGCCCAATTTATAATGAACGGCGGATATATTCGCAATAATACTTCTCACACCAATGGCGGCGGTGTGGCTATTTCCCACAACAACGCTACCATGACCGGCGGCACCATCAGGAGCAATACTGCAACAGGTAATACAGCACAAGCTATGACCGGTAATGGCGGTGGCGTCTTTATTAATGCCGCAAACCTCAACTTTACCATGTCAGGTGGTACAATCGGCGGAGCAGCCCCAGGCGGGCTTGCACCCGGTGCGCCTAATCCCAATAGAAATCTTGCGGCAAATAATGGCGGCGGCTTATGGGTGGGCGGCGGCGCGGGCTTTGTCCTATCCGGTGCCAACACTAAGTCCATAATCGGTAACTCTGCCGACTATGGCGGCGGCGTATGGGTTGCTACAAACTCAAATATGACCACAACAGGCGCAACCGGCGTATCTGTAACGTATAACAGGGCAGCTTACATGGGCGGCGGTATCTATACAGAGCGGCTGGAATACAGAAGTCCCATATCCCGCTATCCAGGCGCAATAGGTGTCCTGCCTGTCAATGTGGCATACAGCAACTTGGTTCTAAGCGGAGTAGCCTTTACCGGTAACAGAGCTAACCAGCTCCATGTGCCTCCGTCTAATGCCTTGGTTGTTTTGCCTGCGACCACATTCTCCGGCACCAGCCAAACCACTCCACCACCAATAGTACGCACCCACCCACTAAACAACTACGACATTAACTTCTACATGCCAACGGAAGAATTCAGCTTCCACAAAACCACAGCAGGCGTACTCACCATAACACCCACGGTTATTGCCGATATCGCACCGTTTTTACTGCCTGATGCATACTTCTCACTATACGCCTTTACTGGCACCGGCACGGTACCCAACCATGCATATATACCCTCTGCCAATTGGGTAAGATTGCACCACGGAATCCCCAGCACCGGGCTGTTAAATTCCCCAATCACCTTTGACCTCACGGAGGACGGAATCTACCACTTGGTAGAAACCGTTGCGCCCTCAGGTTTTATGACCCCTATCGGACAATGGCGTATAGTTGTAGATGCCAATGCCCCCACAGGATTCATAATCACTCCCATAGGCAGCCCCATTCCTGGTTTTATGCATGTTGACGGATATTTCTTTGTACCAAATATGCCGGGAATTGATTTGCCCATGACGGGAGGATACGGAATGTGGGAGGTTACCTTAGCCGGAACGACAGTGGTTTTCATCGGGATGTGTCTTGTCTTAGCCATAGCCGAGAGTAAGCGCAGGCGGTTGGTTATCAAGAAAAGGAAAGCTTAACTCCGTTAGTCCACCTTGGTATCGGACAAAAGCCCCCTTCTTTAGAAGGGGGTGGCCCGAAGGGCCGGGGGTTGCTGGCCTGCGTAGCGCAATCACCAAAAGCCAACAATCTCGGCCTGCCTACACAACCCCCTCGTCGCTTCGCGACATTTCCCCCTTCCTCGGAAGGGGGCTTTTGAAAAATCCATTGTAATTTGAACAAAGCCCCTGAGCCGTGATAAACTCACGTCCAGGGGCTTATTTTATTAAGCAAAGACAAAACCACACGTCATCCCGGCCTTGAGCCGGGAGCCTATTAGTCTTTCGACAAAGGACAGGGGATCCCGCGTCAAGCGCGGGATGACGGGGTGGCAACCCTTCTTATTTGTATTTGAAAGGCGGTATACCATGGATATTTTCACTAAACTGGCACCATTTATCCAAGACTTTATTTATCTCAACAAATGGGAGGAGCTGCGCAGCATCCAGGTTGCCGCTTGCGAGGTTATTTTTAACACCACCGACAACCTCTTGTTATCTTCCGGCACTGCTTCCGGCAAAACAGAGGCGGCCTTCCTTCCTGTTCTTACAGAGCTTTATAACAATCCCTCAAAATCCGTAGGCGTACTGTATATCTCCCCCCTCAAGGCCTTAATCAACGACCAATTCATACGTCTGGAGCAGTTGCTTTTAGACTCCAATATTCCCGTGTATAAGTGGCATGGGGATGCTTCCCAAGTCAAGAAAAACGACCTGATGAAAAACCCTGAGGGCATATTACAAATCACCCCGGAGTCCCTGGAAAGCCTACTCACAAACAAGCGGGGTGCCAGCCATAAAATGTTCTCTGATTTACGCTATGTGATTATAGATGAAGTGCATCATTTTATGCGGGATGCTCGCGGGGTGCAGCTCTTATGCGTGCTTGAAAGGATGCAAAAACTCACTGGGAATATCCCCCGCCGTATCGGCCTCTCCGCAACCCTGGGGGATTTATCATTAGCCCAAACATGGCTTAACACCGGCACAGGACGAATGGGCAGGTCAGGCTGCGCCGCTCCTGTAACCGAGGGAGGCAAAAAGAAAATCCGCTTACACATAGAACGCTTTGTAAATTACGCCGACGAACGTGACCTGGTAGAGCGCAACGCCGATGGGCAAATCGTTAATAAATCCGACGCCGGCGTCATGGGCACCCGGGAGCACTACGAATATCTTTTCAAAATGACTTTGGACAAGAAGACAATAATCTTCACCAACAGCCGGGAAGAAACGGAGTTTGTAATCGCCAACCTACGGGATATAGCCGCAAAAAATAAGGCTCCGGATATCTACAGGGTACATCACGGTAATATCGCGGCACTGATACGGGAAACCACGGAAGATGAAATGAAAGCTGAAGACGAAAAAATAGTCACCGGGGCCACGGTGACCTTGGAGCTAGGCATTGATATCGGCTCTTTGGATCAGGCGGTGCAAGTCGGCGCACCCCTTAATGTATCCAGCTTTGCACAGCGGCTGGGCCGTTGCGGCAGGCGGGGACAAGTGCCCCAATTGCTCTTCACCTTTGTGGAGAGCCTGCAAATCAACTCGGCTGATACCCTGGGGCCTATAAACTGGGAATTTATCCGCACTTTGGCCATAATCGAAGCATATACCAAAGAGCATTGGCTTGAGCCAATCCCTCCTCATAAATATGCATACAACCTGCTGTATCACCAAACAATGAGCCATCTTAAGGGCTGCGGCGAGGTATCCCCTGCGGCCCTTGCCCAAACGGTTTTGACCCTGGGCTGCTTTAACCAAGTCCCTCAGGAGGACTATAAACAGCTACTCAGCCATTTAATTCATATAAACCAGTTGGAGCGTACAGAGCGAGGCGGTCTAATAATCGGGAGGGAAGGGGAGAAAGTGGTTAACAGCCATAAATTCCTTACGGTTTTCCTTGCACCAGAGTATCTCCTTGTAAAAGACGAGAATCGTACCATAGGCACAGTGGACAAGGTCTATCCAATAGGCACCCGCTTTGCACTGGCGGGCCTTACCTGGGAAACCGTGGATGTAAACGAAAAGTCTAAGGTAATCTTCGTAAAAAAAGTCCCTGGAATATCCCTGGTAGACTGGAATGTAGACTTCGAAGCGAATATACACACAATTCTTGTGAAAAAAATACGCAGCGTTCTCCTTGACGATACAATGTATCCGTACCTTAGCGACCGCTGCCGGGAACGCCTCACCGAGATACGTTATATCGCCCGCAACAGCGGTATTCTTACAAATCGGGCAACCCCTATTTCTGATAAGAAGTTTGCACTATTCCCATGGGTAGGCACCCGTCAGCTAGTGACCTTGCATTATTTGCTGGGGCAGCGGCGAATAAAAAACAAGCTGCCATGGCCCACCTGTCTATATATAGAGGTAATATTCGAAGGCTCTGCCAAGGAGCTTGAGGATATAGTCGCCGATATCATGAAATCCAACCCCGATATGTATTCCCTGCATCTACCGGAAAAAGTACAGGTAAATGGAAAGTACAATGAATTTATCCCCCTGGACTTGTTGCGCAAACAATTTGTGGAGGATTACTTGGATTTTGATGGGTTGAAGGCCGGCATTATGTAATTTATGGCTTGCAAGTGATGTTTATATGCTTTGCACAAAAAACCCGTATGGTGCCATACGGGTTTTTTGTGCAAGTTGGCAGGAGTGATGTCAGTATTTTCATTATGTAACATAAATTTAAGCTCCTGTTTGGTTTACATATAACACATTAATGGAATATAATTATGACACATTAACGATATTAGGATAGATTTTTATCTTTTCTTGCGGTAGAAATTCTTTTTTTGTTAGGAGGCGTGACATTATGATTCAATATAAGAATATGAAGAAAGAAAAATTTAGGAAAGCGGTACGCAACCGCGCAAAATACGTTATAGCCTTTGTCTTTACTCTTGTGATAGCCGCCGCCGCTGTTTTCGCATTCACAACCAACGACAGTGAAGGCAATCACTATTACGACGATGATACCTATGTATCTATAACCATAGCAAAGGGGCAGCCCCTAGAGAACTCCCTACCCATAGAACCCCAACTCGCTGACTACATATTCTCGCATTGGTCCACAACACCTGACGGTGCTCCTATTGATTTGGGGCAACGATTATACGAAGATGCGGTTTTTTATGCGATTTGGCGGGCTTATGAAACTGGTTACGATTACGAGTATGAATATGGTTACGAATATGACAACAACTCTTCCTACGAGGATTATTTCAGCGATGATGATGCCATCACCGTCATATTCATATGGAATCGAGGCGGTCGTGAGCGGACTGAGGAAATTGACGATGAAATATATAATTATCACAACGAAGCTGACTATGATAATGATGAGTATGATTATTATGACAGTTATATAGGCGAAGCTCCATACGCCGTTGATTACGATTATAATGACAGCTATATCGGCACTGCTTCTTTTGACCGCTTGACAATTATCAGTGACGCCCATGCCAATATTAGCCTTGACCGTAATGAAATGCACATGGTCACTATATATGGGCATTATATTTTTGTCTGTTTCCCACAGGTAGTAGATTTTGACCTGATTGGTGTTGTCTTGCCGGAAGGCTGGAGTTATACAATAGAGCACATAAGCCAGGAATTTGACGAATATGAGCTTGAAGCGTTAGAGCGACTTAGAGAGCAAGAGGATCTTGCGCATCTGGTGCCTGAAATCGAACTCTCTACCAGGGTTACAATCAGACATACTTTATTGGATAACTTTAACCCTTATGAATTTAACCACGAAACAATTTATCTACATGCAGGCGGGTCTTTGGACAGAGGGGGATTTATGCCATTTGCCGATGATCCCCCTGCCACATTCACCATCGTACCCCTTGATGCATCCTTAGGCAACCAAGGTTGGATTAACGCCAATAATATCGGTGGCAATATCGTTATCACTGTACCCCATGACATCGATATGGCAGCTAATTTTACCTTTTCAGGAAATCGCCACATTATTGTTACCTCTTATGGCACAGACCTTAACTTCCACTTATATAATCACAGCCTCACAGGTACACCTTTTGTGATTACACATACCGGCAATACCCGGCATTTCACCCAATCAACCACAGGGAATATATTATCCTTGAGCCATATTGTATTGGATGGCAATGTACATCCCCCCACGACAACCTATCTTCGCGGTGGGATTACTGTTGCTAATAATACCCATTTAAACTTGTTGTCAGGCAGTATAATAAGGAATAGCCGACTTGCAAGTGGTGGTGCAGTATCACTCGCTGGTGCTGGTGGTAACTTTACCATGAGGGGTAACGCAAGTATAACCAACAACTCGGCAACTGCGAGCGGTGGCGGTATTGTGATAACGGGTGCACGCCAGTCTACAATATTGGACAACGCTACCATTTCTCATAACCAGGCTCCTTTGGGGGCCGGGGTTTCTATAACTGCGGCAGCATCAGGAGGGAATCCTCAGCTTACTATCTCGGATAATGCAAGTATTCATAATAATATTGCAGCTACCAGCGGTGGTGGTATCAATATAGGTGCCAATGGTGCAATTGTTACAATGAATGGCGGTAGCATCTCCCATAATACCGCAAACGGCACAGCTATTACGGCAGGTGGCGGTGGTGTGTTTCTTGCCGCTGGCGCAAACTCTCGTTTTAATTTTAATGGAGGAACTATCAATGATAACCACGCGGTATCAAAAGGCGGCGGTATATTTGCATCAACCTTTACCAGTGGCTCTGCATTACCCACTGTAGCAGCACCGGCGGTCCACTTTCCACAACTAAATATCGCATTGGCTGCAAACTTTATTAATAATACCTCGAATCTAGGAGGCGTTATTCCTCCGATTAACGCAACAACATACACCAATATATCAGTAACAAACCAAATCTCGGACGGGCGTTCTCATCCCCTTAATAATCTGGATATAAACTTCGTCCCAGGGGACTGGGTCAGGCTCAATAATTTAATAGGCACCGCAACACAGCCGACACCTGACAGGATTATCATTCATCCGACAGGTGCTCTGGGAGTGACCCCTGGATTAGATGGTACGGATTATCATTTGGTAATCACAGACCCTGGCAACGGATCTACCATAACTACATTGGCATTTGCCAACGGGGCAGCGGACAGCAATGCCCACATGATAACTGTACCTGCAGGCCGCAACGTAACAATTGAAGCTGCTCTCGGTGCAAACATAACCATTCGTATGCCGGCACCGGGTGCCCCTAATACACCAAATCAATTCCCATGGATAACAACCCTTCCGACTTTGGTCAGGCATTTTAATGTAGCCAACGGCGGTAACCTCACCATAGGCGGCGGGCCCGGCACGGGCAATCTTGTCCTTAACGGCAATGCAAACGAAGTGGCGGCGACAATAATCCGCGGCGGTGTCTCTGTTGCCGCCGGTGGTGCTCTAACCCTTGCTGCCGGTGGGCATATCCATAACAATCGTGCCGCAACCGGCGGAGGGGTTCAGGTAACTGGTTCTGCCGCCAATGCCGCTAATCTTGCCATGACCGGCGGCAGCATCATGGACAACGTCACAACGGGTACCGGGGCTGCCAATAGCGGCGGCGGTGTAGCACTTAATGCTACCAATTCCCACTTCACCATGTCTGGAGGCAGAATTGCCGGCAACACAGCCAGCAGCACCAACGCATCAGGCGGTGGAGGTGGTATTGCACTTACTGCTGCCGGCGCACGGTTCATTATGACCGGCGGCTTTATTTCCGATAACACCGCTCTGCATGGCGGTGGGGTTCTTCTACATCCTCATCCTGTCAATCTTCCTCATAGTATCTCCGGAGGTTATATCTACGATAACCATGCCAACGGAAGCGGCGGCGGGATAAATGTTATGGGCGCCACTACTCTCAATATGAGCGGCGGCACCATTGGCAGTGCCGTTCCTGGTGATAATAACCACGCAAACGTCAATGGTGGCGGTGTAGCTTTTTCTGCTGCCAACTCTCGTTTTAATATGACCAGTGGTACTATTATTGGTAACACAGCTACCATCGGTGGGGGTGTATTACTCAATGCAAGTCCGGCGGATAATCCTCACATAATATCTGGTGGTAACATAATCGGTAACACAGCCTCTACCAACGGCGGCGGTGTAGCTCTCAATGCCAACAATTCAAGACTTACTATGGAAAGTGGTAATATATCTGGCAACTTTGCCAACGGTACAGCAGCCGCAAATGGCGGTGGTGGCGTATTCCTGGTGGCTGGTGCAGGCAGTAATTTTACCTTTGAAGGCGGAGCTATCCATGATAATGCCGCCGTTATGAATGGTGGCGGTATCTTTACTACCCCCTCTTCTAGCTTAGTCATTTTACCGGCAGGCTCGTATCCCCAGCTTAATATTTATCCAGCGGCATCCTTTATGGGCAACATAGCAGGGGGTGGAAGTTTTGCCCCACCATATAATGCCGTGGATGCTACCAATATCGCAATAACCGCATCTCGTTCGGGAGGGCATCCCCATGCTCTTAACAACTTGGATATCAATTTCTCAAGGGTTGTTTCGGATTGGGCATTAATAAACAGCTTGATAAATAGCTCGACTATAGAGAACATAGTTATACATCCGACAGGTGCTCTAGGTATAACCCACGGGATATCTGGCACGACCTTTAACTTGGTTATTTCTGACCTCGGTGACGGTAATACAATCACCACGGTACCAGTCGTTGGAACAGTGCACGGCATCAATGTACTGAGAACTGTAACAATACAGGCGGCCCCCGGTGCAAATATTATACTTGCCATGACTGCAACCACGCCGGTAAACCTGGGACGGCACTTTGTTGTGGGTGTAAACGGTAATCTTACTATCGGCGGAGCAGGCTCCGGCAATCTCCGTCTTGATGGTGGGACAGCTCCGCCGACTTCTGGTACGGATATCCGGGGTGGGATATCGGTTGCCGCTACTGCTGCCGGTCCCTCTACACTTACGCTTGCACAAGGCGGCCATATAACAAACAGTCGTGCTGCAACCGGTGGTGGGGTTATAGTAACCGCTGTTGCAGCGCAACCTGGTACTTTTCACATGACAGGTGGTAGCATTACTCACAACACTACCGTAGGTACAGCTGCCGCCAACAGCGGCGGCGGCGTGGCATTGCATTCCGTTAATTCTAATTTTGTAATGTCGGGTGGAGTTATTTCCGACAACATTGCAACAGGTACTGCCGCAGCTACCTCTGGTGGTGGAGGTGTTGCACTTACCTCTACTGTCACGGCAGCTAACCCTGCTCGTTTTACCATGACAGGCGGCAGAATCGTTAACAATACCGGTCATAACGGCGGGGGGATAATGCTCCACCCCAACCCAGCTCTATATCCCCACATAATTTCCGGGGGTTACATCTATGACAATCATGCAAATAACAACGGTGGCGGTATTTCGGTTATGGGTGCTACTACACTCAATATGTTCGGCGGCACCATAGGCAGTGCTACTATAGGACTTAATAACCATGCCAATCAAAATGGTGGTGGGGTATCCGTTACCGCAAACGGTATATTAAATATATCCGGTACGGGTAGTATTATTGGTAACACCGCAACTGTTAGCGGTGGCGGAGTTGCGTTCCTTGGTGCCGGGTTTTTCAATATGAACAATACTGCAATTATTTCCGGTAACATTGCGCTTGGCACTGCAACAACCGCAGGTGGTGGCGGTGTAGCATTTACTGCAGCGAGCGGTCGCTTTGTAATGGAAGGTGGTACTATCTCCGGCAATACCGGTAATATTGGTGGCGGTGTACTCCTTCACTCGAATGCTGCAGGTGTTAACCATCTAATGACTGCCGGTAATATTACAGGGAATACAGCCAATACCAGCGGTGGCGGCGTGGCTCTTAATGTAGATAATACAAGGCTTGCCATGGAAAACGGTAATATTTCCGGCAACTTTGCCAACGGTACAGCAGCGGCCAACGGTGGCGGTGGCGTATTTCTTGCGGTGGGTGCCGGTAGTAATTTTACATTTGAAAACGGAACTATTCATAATAATACCGCCGTAATGAACGGCGGCGGTATCTTTACATCGACCTTTACTCATTCGCCCATTTTACCAGTGGGCGCATATCCTCAGCTTAATGTTTACCCTGCGGCGTCATTTTCGGGCAATACAGCAGGGGGCGGGAATTTTGCTCCACCATATAATGCCGTGGATGCCACAAATATTGCTGTAACTATGTCACGTTCAGGAGGGCATCCTCATGCTCTTAACAATCTAGATATCAACTTCTCAAGAGTTGCCTCTGATTGGTTATTAATAAACAGCATAATTTCTACATCAACTATAGATACCATCGTTATACACCCGACAGGTGCCCTTGGCGTAACCCATGGTATATCCGGTACGACCTTCAACTTGGTAATCTCTGACCCCTGCCCATACGGCGACGGCAGAGTAATCACAACGGTTCCCGTAACGGGGACAACTACTGCTCACAATATCAATATCCCTGCTAACCGTACTGTGGCGATCGAAGCGGCTCCCGGCTCTAACATTATTATCAGAATGCCGACAGCGGGTGCTTCCAATACCCCGAATATTCCTCCCTGGGCAACTACTCAGACAACTTTGGTTAGGCACTTTACCGTTCTAGCCAACGGGCATCTGACAATAGGCGGTGGCCCTGGCTCAGGTAATCTCACCTTGGACGGCAATGCCAGCCTTGTAGGAGGCACCATTATTAGGGGCGGTATTTCGGTTGCGGCGACAGCTGCAGGACCTGCGAGCCTTACGCTAAGAGAAGGCGGTATAATACACAATAACCGTGCAGCAACCGGCGGCGGAGTTCAAGTCAATGCTGTCGCAGCCCATCCTGGTACTTTTACCATGACTGGTGGCAGCATTACCAACAACTTCACTACCGGTACTGCGGTTGCCAACAGTGGCGGTGGGGTCGCTCTTCACTCTACCAATACTCATTTCACTATGTCTGGCGGTATTATTGAAAATAATCATGCCACAGCCAGCAGCGGTACCCTACCAGGCGGTGGCGGTGTGGCACTTACATCATCTGCAACCAACTCTCGTTTTACAATGACCGGTGGCAGAATCCGAAATAACTTTGCGGCTGGTCATGGCGGTGGTGTATTGCTCCATCCCAACCATGTTGATTATCCTCATATCTTTTCTGGTGGATATATCTATGACAACCACGCAAACAATAACGGCGGCGGTGTTGCGGTAGCGGGTGTCACTACGCTTAATATGTCTGGTGGTACCATTGGCAGTCTGGTAACAGGCGACAACAATCATTCCAACACAAATGGCGGTGGCATTGCGATTACAGCGGGGGGAACGCTCAATCTCTCTGGCGGTAATATCATTGGTAATACTGCCAACACCAGTGGTGGAGGAGTTGCCTTTACTAGCAATGGTCAGCTTAATATGTCAGAGTCCAGTGTCATTTCTGGTAATTTCGCCAATGGGACGGCAACAACGGCAGGTGGTGGTGGGGTAGCCTTCACTGCCGCAGGTGGCCGTTTTAATATGACCAACGGCACTATCTCCGGTAACACAGGCAACATTGGCGGAGGTGTATTGCTCAATGTACATCTTGCAAACAATCCCCATAATTTTTCCGGCGGTAGTATCACTGGCAACACTGCTAATACAAGCGGAGGCGGTGTGATGCTTGCTGGTGCCAATGCTTTGTTAAATATGTCAGGTGCTACCACCAGCATCTCCGGCAACTTTGCTAACGGTACTGCCGCCACTGCTGGTGGTGCCGGTGTAGCGATTAATAATACCGGTCTCTTTACTATGGAAAGCGGTAGTATAGCCGGCAATATTGCAGCCTCCAGTGGTGGGGGTGTCGCACTTATTACCAATGGCGCAAGGTTTACCATGGAAAATGGTAGTATTTCAGGCAACACTGCAAACGGTACACTGGCAACTGTTGGCGGCGGCGGTGTATTCCTTATAGCTGGCGCAAACAGCAACTTCACTATGGAAAATGGATCCATTCACAATAATCACGCCGTATCCCACGGCGGCGGTATCCATACCCGAACGTATGCATTTGGGTTGTATATTGCGCCGGGGTCATTCCCGCAGCTTAATATTCATGAAGATGCATCATTTAACGGCAATACTTCCGGCCAAGGCGGGTTTAATCCACCAGGCAACGCCCATCTTTCAACCAATGTTGCTATAACGGCATCAAGCTCCGGCACACATTGGCATCCGATAAATAACCTGGATATCAACTTCCCGGCGGGCGGTCTTATTATCGCGGACTGGACTATATTAAACGCAGTCGTAAACAGCACTACCGTAGATACCGTAATCATTCACCCAACGGGAACAACAGGTGTAAATGAAGGTATTGATGGTTCTGTTTATAACTTGATAATCTCCGACCCATGTCCGTATGGCGAAGGTAGGGTAATCACTACGATTCCACTTACAGCTACAGTAACTGCTCATAATATCAACGTACCTGCGAATCGCACCGTGACAATTCAAGCGGCTCCTGGTGCCGATATTATTGTGAGAATGCCGACAGCTAGTGCTACCAACACACCAGATATTCCACCTTGGGCTACTATCCAGACAGCCCTAGCTAGACATTTTACTGTGGCAGCAGGTGGACACCTTACAGTAGGCGGAGGCCTAGGCTCTGGATTACTCACTCTTGATGGTAATGCCAATCTGGTGGCAACAAACATAAACAGAGGCGGTATTTCGGTAACTGCTGCTGCGGCAGGCCCCGCAAGCCTTACACTTAACGAAGGTGGGAGAATATTCAACAATCGTGCTGCGACTGGTGGTGGGGTTCAGATAGCTGGTAATGCCACTCATCCAGCTACTTTTACAATGCACGGCGGTAGCATTACAAATAATTTCACTAACGGTACAGGTGTTGCCAACAGCGGTGGTGGTGTGGCACTTAGCGCAACCAATTCGCATTTCAATTTGAACGAAGGCAGCATAACCGGCAATACTTCTACCAGCACTAATGTTGACGGCGGTGGCGGTGGTGTGGCCTTTACCAATGGTGCAACCAACTCCCGCCTCAATATGACCGGTGGTATTGTCTCTAGCAACACAGCCAACAATGGCGGTGGGGTACTCCTCCACGGTAGCACCGTAGTCGGTTTCCCCCACACAATCTCTGGGGGGTATATCTATGACAATACGGCCACAACCAGAGGCGGAGGTATAGCAATACTAGGAGCCTCCACCATCCTTTCGATGACAGGCGGTAGAATAGGGAGCTTGGCCCCAGATCAAGGCAATAAATCCAATAGCACCGTAGTAGGCAACGGTGGTGGCGGCATATTTATAAACACGGGAATTGGTAATCAATTTAATATGAGCGGCGGTCATATCGTTGGCAACCATTCCAACACACATGGCGGCGGTATTTTTACATCAATGTTTACTCTTGCCAATCCTTTGCCTATGGGAGCGTATCCTCAGTTGACCATTGAAGGGGCAGCTAACTTCTACGGCAATACCGCCAATAGTGGCAGCTTTACCCCGCCATTCAATGCGGTGGCCGCAACCCAAATTGAGGAAACCAACCAGGTTTCTGGTGGCTATGCCCATCCCCTCAATAACCTTGACATCAACTTCCAATCTATAGAAGCGGATTGGTTTAGGTTAAGCAGTGTAATGAACGGCACGACTGCTACAACTATTGTTATCTTCCCAACACATGCACCGAGCTTAAGCCCTGGTCTGCAAGGCACAACCTATAATTTTAACATCACCGACCCTGGTGATGGATACACTATTACAACTGTTCCCTTGGATGGGATGGTGGTCAATCATAATATTAATGTGCTACGTTCGGTTAACGTGCAGGCCGCACCAAATACCGAAATAGTGCTTAGGATGCCTGTATCAGGTGCCCCTAACACCCCCAACGAAGCTCCGTGGCTGACAACCACTGCGACATTAAACAGGCATTTTATAGTCCTAGAAGGCCATACCCTGACGATTGGTGGCGGTTCCGGTACTGGCAGTCTAATCCTGGACGGCAATGCGGATCTCACAACAGGAAATAGAGGCGGTGTAGGGGTTAATGCAGGGGGTACCCTGGTATTACAAAACCGTGGTGCCATTACCAATGGCCGTATGGCTAACGGCGGCGGTGTTAGTGTATTGGGTGCTGCCGGTCTTGCCGGAACGGTAACTATGTCAGGTGGTAGAATTACTGATAACTATGCCGCTACAAGCGGCGGCGGTGTGGCTCTTACTGCAGCCAACGCCCACTTGAATATGTCTGGCGGTTATATTTCGCATAATAACGCTGGTACCGGCGGCGGTGTAGCTATTACAGTCAATGGTGGCCAGTTTAATATGAACGGCGGTACTATTAATAATAACATCGTAACCGGAGCAGGGGGTGGGGTGCATCTGGTAGTCGGCGGTGACATAAACTTCAATTTCACTGGCGGTATGATACGTGATAACCATGCCGCGGCAGATGGTGGCGGTGTGTTTACGGCAGCCTTCACATATGGTTCTCCATTACCCACTGGAGCGCACTTTCCACAGCTTAATATTCAACCTCCTGCGGCATTTAACAATAACTCCGCAGGTAACGGCGGCTTTGCGCCTCCTCCCAATGCGGCAGCTGTTACACAGATATCTGGCGCGGTGCCGGCTTCTGGCGGATTTTCGCATCCTCTTAATAACTTAGACATAAACTTTCTGCCCAATGACTGGAATAGGCTCAATGTTCTAATTGATACATCCAACTTGCCTAACCCAGGGCGGATTATTATCCATCCCACAGGTGTCCCCGGCGTAGATTCCGGCTTGGCACCGGATGGCATTACCTATAACTTTATAATAACCGATCCAGGTAATGGTAGTACTATTACCACGGTGCCTATTGTTAATGTGGGCGTCTCGGCAACAGATCCTCATAGGATTAATGTATTGCGCCCGGTAATAATAGAAGCTGCTCCCGGTGCTAACATTGTGTTGGATATGACAGCCGCTGCAACACCGGTAGGTGGAGCAAATATCGGGAGGCATTTCCATGTAGGCAATGGAGGTAATCTTATACTTGGTGGCGGCCCGACTTCCGGAACCCTTACCCTTAATGGTAATGCTGGTACACGTGAGGGTAACCGGGGAGGAGTAACTGTAAACAACGCTGGTGGTAACCTTGAACTGTCGCAAGGCGGGGTAATACAGGGTGGCCGCGCTATAAGTGGCGGTGGTGTAGAATTGAGCATTAATGGTGCTACATTTACATTGGATGGCGGGACTATCAGCGGAAACTTTGCTACAGGTACCGCCGCGACTCAAGGCGGCGGAGGTGTATTTATTGCCGGTGCTGCCAATACTCTCAGCCATTTTACCTTCGAAAGCGGCTCAATAATCAATAACCATTCCGCAGGTAATGGCGGCGGTATCTTTGCCTCAATGCATACCTACCAAAACCCATTACCGGATGCAGGTGTACCGCATTTTCCGCAGTTGACGGTTTCGGGTAACGCAGTCTTTAGTGGTAATACCGCAAACGGGGCCGCCGTTCCTCCTCCAAATGCGGCATCACATACGCATGTTGAATACACGCCAAGCTCCGGCGGGTTTAGCCATGCGCTCAACAACTTAGATATTAACTTTTTCTTCCTAAGTGCTGACTGGGCACGGTTGGATAGATTGATTAGTACAACAACAATACCGAATATTATTATCCATCCGTCTTGGTCCGGGGTGACCCCAGGGCTAGATATATTGGGCACGACTTATAACTTTGTAATAACAGACCCTCATCCCGACCCTTTTTACGCGGGAAGAACCATTACTACGATTCACCTGCAAGGGGGAACAACGGCTTCCAATATTAATATAACCAACCGCATGGTATCGATTATGGCAGCAGATGATGAACATATTGTGATTCGTATGCCACTGCCGGGTGCTCCCAATACCCCCGCTTTGGTACCATGGATAACCACCGCAAGTGCCTCAACCCGCCATTTTACCGTTATTGCAAATGGTAATCTCTCCTTAGGCGGTATTGGTACAGGTACACTTACACTGGATGGTAACGGGGACGCTGTGGCGGTAACCCGCGGCGGGATAAGTGTATCTGGAGCTGGTCCGGTACTAAACTTGCTGTCAGGCACAATTATAAGAAATAATCGTCGTGTCGGTACCGGTGGTGCTACTGGTACCGGTGGCGGTGTGTCACTAGAAGGCACATCCATAGTCAATATGTACGATGGGGTTCTCATCACAGAAAATTTTGCAACCAACGGTGGCGGGGGCATAGGGTTCTCGTCCATGGGATTAACCCCAATTCTAAATATGCATGGCGGCACAATAAGCAACAATCATGCATCCTGGGGTGGGGGTATCTGGCTGATGGCCGGTGTTGTCAACATGTACGGCGGCGTCATCACCGGTAATTACGCCGGAATCATAGGCACTCAATCACCCTTTGAGAGCAATACCCATGGCGGAGGCGGCGCAATTAGAGTATGTTGTGGAGGGCGACTGTTCATGCATGACGGCACTATTTCCTATAATACAGGACGTCATGGGGGCGGTGTGCATCTGTCTCACTCTCAGACAATAGGAGGAGTTGAGCATTCTGCGGTATTTGTTATGCGCGGCGGTAACCTAATCGGCAACCATGCTTCACTTGATCATATTGACCCTGCGGTACACCATCCCGCATTCCCCAATAACAAGGATGGAGGCGGTGTTTTCATCACAGAAAGTGGTATTTTCACAATGGCAAACCCTGTCTTTGGAAACTTGCCAAACGAAATCCATATCAGTCACAATATTGCCGACAGACACGGTGGTGGCGTTTTCTATGAAGTAGGTATTTGGGAAACAGATGAGCGTAATCAACCGGTTGTATTTGAGGGTAATGAAGCTAAAGAAGATGGCGGCGGGATTTTCCTCTCATACAAGGAATTGGAAATGTTTGGAGAATGGAGGATTGATGGAAATAGTGCAACTAGGGGCGGCGGAGTATTTATCCATGGCGATGCAACACCATGGGGCAATACAGGCACATGGCATCACCTTAGAGGGCCGGGGCATCTTACAATGCACGGCGGCAGATTCTATCAAAACCATTCTCATACCAGCGGTGGTGGTGTCTATATTTACCGAGACGGTGCGTTCTTTATGCATGACGGATATATTCAGGAAAACACATCTGAGATTTTCGGAGGCGGGGTATATGTATTCAACCCAGGTACGTACTACACAGCCAGGTTCCATGCATACGGCGGCACTCTCTTAGGAAATCGGGCCATTTACGGCGGTGCAGTGTACCTGATGTACCGTGCACATCTATTCGCAGATGATGTACTATTCTATGACAACCACGCCGAGCGAATGGGCGGGGCAATATTTACAGAACTGGTAGACTACGGATACCTTCTATCCGGTGAGGATGTACCACACGATATCCTATTCCCAACACCTCCTGACCCCAACGAGGTATTTAATGCCTTCGATAATATAGTCACCACGGAATTGGTGCGCTTTGATGAGAATACTGCAATTGCGCCTTTCCATAAGCCTTATAATGCGTATTTGTTGACCAATATCAAGTGGGCACTATGGGATACCAATCCATACGAGCATTTGAGCCTTCACCTGCACCCACTCAACAACTATGACATCAACTATGTACGACCGGTGTATTTCTATAAAACCGATATGGAGGTTTACTCCTTCCCTGCCACTATCAATAACCGTGGCGGTGCTGTGTTTGAGTTGGATATGGAAGTGTGGTGCGATAATGCGAACGATTATATATGGGAACTGTACACAACTGCTACAAGCCAGGCCAATGGACGGATTGCGTTGTTTGTTTTCCATACCGGGAACTTTAGGCTTAGAGAAGTAGCACCACCTCCCGGCCCTTGGTACCGGCTGCCTCCTGGACATTGGTACTTGGAAATGGCACTTGAGGCATTTGAAGGTGCCCCTGGTGTATGGGACGACTTGCTGTATATAGTAAATCCCCCCCCTGCGACTTGTCCTCTTAATACAGAATTCTTCTTTGTACAGCTTGATAGGGAAACCTATGGTACCCCCAACTGCGAAGGATCACAAGCGGAGCGGCTGCGCTGGCATGTGGGTAATGCACCCCCGAGAGCTGCTTTGCATCTCCATAAGACGGGACAGGACTTATTCGAGATGGCTTCGCCGACACAGCTTGCTCAAATAGAAGATATCCTTGTTGAAGGCGCAATCTTTAGACTATACCGTTATACGGGAGTAGGAACCCCGACGGATACTCTAGTGCCTGCTCCGGGCTGGGTAAGGGTAGGCTTAGACCACACCAGCTCCGGCGACCCGGATTATCCCATTGTGATTAATCTGAGCTTTAGGGCAGACGGGCAAGATCACACATACTATCAGCTTGTAGAAATTGTGCCGCCGCCTAACTATTCGGCACCTTTGGGTCAATGGCGAATCAGAATGGATATTATCGACCATGTAATAGAGCTTACGACGATATCATGGGAGTTACAAGGTGATAGAAGTACGCCTCATTTTATACGCCTTACCGGCGAAACCGGGTATGTATTTGCTGTAGGTAACCGGGTAGATTTTAACTTGCCAATGACCGGAGGCTTGGGTCAACATGGCGGAATTATTGCCCTCGCATCTGTAGGGGTTGCCATGATTGCCGCCGGCGGGCTTGTTGCTTATATGGTTATAGTAAAGAAAAAGTGGCGGAAGCCGTCTATGTTACTGGTGCGTAAAGGGTTGGATGAGTAGATTGGATGACTCACTCGGAGCATAACAGTGGGGCTGGTTAAGTCGTAATAAAATCGTAATATAGCAAATTAATTCGAAATCAGTCCTGCCTGTCGCCGAAAACGCGTTGAAGCGTTCGCGATTTTTGGCTCGGTCAAGACTGTTTCTCATTTAATTCGCTATAAAAACCCGTCATCCCGGGCTTGACCCGGGATCCCTTTAGTCCAATGGTTATGGAATCCCGGATTAAATTCGGGATGACAGGCCTCGAGGTTATGGCATTTTTAACGTGACAGCCCCATTTTTTTGTTTAAAGGATACCTGCCAAGTCTGTTAGCAATTCCAATGCCTTTGTATCGGCTACCTTGCATTCGTCGATTAGATTGGCAAGCTTCAGACGCACTTCCGGTTTTACCATGGCCTTCATCTGGGCTTCACCTCGTTCATATCCGCCTAGGATCTCATACATCTTATATATGCTTGATGCTGCCAGAGCAAATTGGTCTGAAATTTGGTACAAAAGCGGTTGCATGGAATCATTATCAGCCAGCCTCTTGAAAAATTTACTGGCACTGCTACGTCCATCCGAAATGCAATCCATAGCATCTCCTTGGCACATCAACCTCTCTACCAACAATGGTGAAATCATATTTTCAGAGAATTCTCTTTCGTCCAGTAATGCCTTTTTCCATGTATCATAGGCATATCCGGCTTTGGCATAATCCCCATGTTTACGGGGGGTCATTACTTCTATGGCGTTTTCGATAATTGTCTTGAGGGTGAAGCGTTGGCCTGTTGTTTCGCCATAGGACATAACCGCCTTGGTATCAGGGTTTTCCCACCATTTATCTGTAATATAGTAACCGGAGTCATCCAAGTTTACGACACCAGCGACATCCTGGTATTCCTGGAAAACATTCCAGCCCAGTAATGTCTCGCCATTGTTACGATAGCCAGTGATTACCCCGGCTTCAGGGGGACCGATGATTCCACATGCTATTATGGGAATGCCCTTATTAATCTTTTCTTTGATGAAATCAATAAACTCGGATTTATGCGTGTTTGCAGTTCTCACCAGAAGGTTGGATTCGTAGCCTAATGACTCCAGGCCTAAGCGAAATACTTTCCATGGGGCGTCAAATGCAAATATAGCGTCCACATTGCCGCCATCCCAGCAGGTTTCGTTCCAAGTTATGCGGAATGCGGCACCACAATAGACTATTGCCTCTTCATAGCTCAGCTCCACACCTAAAAAATTGGCTGCTGATTTCATGCTTATGGGTAGGGGTGTACAGCCGCCGAAGGCACCGTAATGGACCTTTGGGACACCGTATAAAACTGCGCTCATTTATAATCATCCTTTGTGATGTATTTTTGTACTGTGAAACCAAATACCCCAGCGCATAGTATCACACGCTTAAGGGGTGGCTTGATTTTGCGGAAATCCTTTGGGTTAAGGCATGTAACCCGCCTGAATGCCCGGGTGAAGGTGTCTGGATTTGTAAAGCCGTATCTTTCGGCTATGGTGGAAAAATTATCGTTACTATGGATGGCATCAAATGCTGCTCGGGATATCTTACGTTCTGTAATGTATTGAGCTAAGGATTTCCCGGTGTGACTCATGAAAACTGTTCGTAGGTGTGACAAAGAAAACCCAACATCCTCTGCCAAGGCTGAATACTGGATTTTTGTATGAATACGGTTTTCTATGAATACGATAGCGGCCCATATAACCAAGGTATGGTTCACGGTTCCAGACTCCCTTTTCTTCGCGAATTATGTACATGTTATCATGCATGGATTATATCGTCTCGACGATTTTAACGATATAGCGAAAGACACAAAAGACGCGAAAAAGATAACTTGCAATCTCTTTCGCGTCTTTCGCTTTTTTCGCTATATTAATATTTATCTCGCAGCCAGGAACTCCTCAAGCTGCCTGTTGATTTCCTCAAGTACTGCTTCGGCACCATTGGCCATTAATGCGGCCAGATATTGAGGCACCGCTACAGCGGGGTCTACTGCACCTATGGTCAGTACATCCCGGAATTCATCTACTACGGCAATTAGGGCCGCATGTTCCATTGCTACTGCGGTGTTGTCAAAATTGAAGCCTAGAATCGGTGTGCCTACGCCTAGGGCATTGTATGCGTTAAATCTTGCAAAGTAGCCGTAACCATCTGTGTTTCTTGGGGTAAGGGCAAAGATATTACCCATACCAAAACGCCAGGTGGCATAGGTTTCGCGGCCCTCTGGAATAAGTTGTACCAGCTGGTTGCCGTCATCGTCGGTATACCATTGCCAGTGAATGCCCTCGATACCTTCGTTAAGGATTACGGCAAGCTCATTATCGGTGTACCAAGCGTTTAAGAATTGCACTGCAGCGGCTGGGTTTTGAGAATAAATAGATACAGCAAAGCCGGAACCTGCGGCAGACATTGTTGAGATAATGGGTCTTGCGCTTAGAGGTACATAGCGCACATCAATTTCGCGTTCTGCCTGCATTGAGGCGGTGTGGCCATATGCATATTGGCCAGTGGAGAAGAGATATTGGCCTTCTCTGTGCATTTGACTGATAATGTCACCGGCTTCACCGGCGATTGCCAGACGTGGGTCAATAAAGCCTCGCTCCCAGAAATAACGAACTCTATCCAGCACACGCAGGAAAAGCTCATTTTCCACTTGCAATTCAACCAGGGGATACACAGGGTTGGCGGGGTTTAATGGGTCAAAGGAGAACATAAATGCATGAATCCCTGTAAGGTCGCCGTCTGTGCTGGCAAAATGCTGTACAAAGTTACCGGCTTCCAGGTTAAGCGGGAAGAAGCTGTCGCCCCACATATCTTTGGAGGCTTGTAGGATGTCTACAAACACATCTTCAAAGATAATTTCATGGTTGGAGCCGTCCATATCAAAGATTTCGTCAAACTCAAAACCCAGTTCTGCAAGACGGGTGTTGTTTACGTCCATCTTGAACCATGCTGCATAATCCTTGTATCCGGGTACGCCATAGACGCCAAAACCCAGAGGTCCGTCTGTTACAAATGCATCCCACAGTGCGGTCGGTACTGCAGCCATCATATCTTGGCCATAGCGTTCTAATAAATTGTTATTGGGGTCATCTAGGCGGACATAGTTACCAATACGGGCATTGTTAAAATAGTTAAGGCCCCATGACCCGGTCCAAACAATATCTACGGAGGTGTCCATAGTGTCCAGAGCCATCTGAGCAGGCTCACCCATGGCCCAGCCACCGGTCCATATTGGCCGGATGTTGATATTTAGCCCAAGCTCCGCAAGGCGGGCGTTGGCTGCTTCTACTACCAAGGTGTCGTCATTGTCTACGCCACCGCCCATAAACCAGATGGAAACGGTGGTAGGAGGCTCGTCAAACTGCGGGCCGTCATCTTCATCATCGGGCTCATCTGGTGGCGGATCTACAGTTTCTTGATGCTCGGGCTCCGGGGTTGGATCCGGGGCGGTTTCTTCTTCGCCGTTTCTGCTACATGCGGCAAACATTGCAAGTGCAAGTGCCAGACATACTACTGTAAGTAAGAACTTTTTCATTTCTCTCTTCCTTTCTTTGAATAAAGATTTATAAAACGCTTGGGCATTCCTATTCTTTGATTGCGCCAATGGTTAATCCGGAAATGATAAACCGCTGGAAGAACGGGTATGCCAAAGCAATGGGAACCACAATAATTACTGCAAGAGCCATGCGCAGTCCTTCGCTTGGAAGATTTGCTAAATTAATATTGGCGGCACCAATCGTTGCAATGTTGCGCCGCAGGAATTCTATGTTTAGCTGCATTTCCATCAATAGGTATTGTAAAGGGAATAGAGTGCGTTCCCGAACAAAGAGCATTGCGTTAAACCAGTCATTCCAGTACCCTATGGCAGTAAGGAGTGCCACTGTGGCAATGCCCGGCTTGGCAAGGGGTATAACAATGGTAAACAAAGTGCGGAACTCGCTGCTGCCATCCAAAGAAGCACATTCGATTAGGGATTCAGGGATGGAAGTCTTAAAAAATGTGCGCATTATAATGACATGGAAGGGCGCAAGGAGCATAGGCACAATCATGGCGGCATAGGTATCGCCAAGGTTTAGCAGATTGCGGATTGTAACCACGGTAGGTACCAGTCCGCCGCCAAAGAGCATGGTGAAAAATATAAAGAACGCGAAGAACTTCTTAAAAGGCAAATCCCGTCGAAAAAGGCCATAGGCATATAAAATGGTGATAAGCACTGATATAAATGTGCCAACCCCAGTTACAATGATGCTGTTAAGAAAGCTGCGCCATAAGGTGTCTCCTAAGTCAAATGCAGCCTGAAAAGATGTAAGGGACCATTCCACAGGGAAGAATGAATACCCGACGAGGCGAAGGCTGTCTGCACTGGTAAAGGCTATAATAGTGATAAAGATGAAAGGAATGATGCAAGCAAGAGCAAAGCCGCCTACTATCAAATGAATGCAGACTTCAGCAAAACGACTGACTCTGTTGATGCGGAGTTTGCTACGGATTCTCATTGATTTGACCATGTCTTCACCCCTTTAACTAGAACATCGCATTCTCATTATCGACTTTGCGCACGATGGTGTTGGCAATCATTATGCAGATAAACCCGATAACTCCCTGGAACAACCCTGCCGCGGTAGCTATACCAACAGCTCCGGGAACCGGTAATTGCATAATCCTAAATACATAGGTATCAAAAACTTCTGTGACTCGCTGCAGTGGGCCCATGTTCATAGGAATCTGCCAGAACAGCCCGAAGTCCGCGTTGAAAATCCGCCCTACTGCCATAATAAACATAATAATAATCATAGGCTTGATGCTAGGGATAGTAATAGACCAGACCTGTCGCCACTTGGGTGCCCCATCTATTGCTGCGGCCTCGTACATACCTTGGTCAATCCCGGCAATGGCCGCTACATAGATGATGCAGGTAAAGCCAAGATTTTTCCAAAGATGGGAAGCGGTAAGGATTACCGGCCAGCCTGTAGGGTCCAAGTACCACATGCGTACATCGGAAAGCACCCCGAAGGTAGGGTCTAAGAAAGCAAATACAAAATAACTTGCCACAACCCAACTAATGAAGAATGGGAAGAACATAAGAGTTTGGTATAGCTTGGAAATAAATTTCTTGCCAAGCTCACTGACGCAAATAGCTAAAGCGATGGCAAAAACCGTTGTAAGCACGATAAATACTGCATTATAGACGAGGGTATTACGAATCATATTCCATGCCCTATCTCCAAAGAAGATAAAGCGAAAATTATCCAGCCCGATAAAGCGACTATGACGAATATTATTGAAAATAGTAGGATTGGGAGGGTGGGGGCGATATTCCTGAAAGGCCATAACAATCCCGGCCATTGGCACATAGCGCAGCAACAAAAGCCAAGCGGCACCAGGCAACATCATGAGTAAGAGGGCAAGCTTTCTTCGGTTTTTGCTACTGAAAATCTTCATGAATTGCCCTCCTCCATTATGTGAATGCAGTTAACTTCGAATTAACTCTTGTTACTATAACATTAACCCATAAAAATATTACTGTCAATATGAATATTAGACAACAGACTTGCCATTGTCAAGATTATTTTGTGCAATAGGGCATTGTTTCGATGGATTCGAACATATTTCATAAAAATAGATTGGTATGGCTATATACAAAACAATTTTCGCATGTTAACATTGAGCCGCAAATGTAAATAAAATATTTGTATTTTGTTAATGCAATGTTAAGGAGATTGGTATGAGCAAACCCATCATGCAAGATATTGCATCCTCCTTGTCTGTATCCAGGGTCAGCGTCTGGAAGGCTCTGACCGACCGACCAGGTATTTCCGAAGAGTTGAGAGGGAAAATTCTAAGCAAGGCTCAAGAGATAGGATATGTGAAAGAGGCAGACCTGGAGATAAAGCCCCCAGCACGTACCATTGCCACGGTTGTTTCCAGGCCGGAATCTTCGATATTTTGGATGCAGATTATCCATCAGATTGCAGAAGAGCTATCGACCCAAGGTGTTAACATGTTGTATACCCATCTGCCTCCTTCCTATGAGGGAGGAGATGCTTTGCCTGCGGTATTAAACGACGGCTCTGTTTCCGGGATTATAGTACTTAACATATATTGTCAGCCACATCTTAAAATGCTTTCAGAGTTGCCGGTGCCTAAGGTGTTTTTAGATTCCATCCCTTCGATGCCTTACAACTCCCTTAATGGGGACCTTGTGCTTATAGAGGGACGGGCCGCAATCAGGCAGATTGCCGGGGCTCTCTTGGATAACGGAAAAAAATGCTTAGGATTCGTTGGCGATGTGAACTATGCTCAAACCAATATGGATCGATTCCATGGTTTTCAGGATGCTCATATCCAGCGAGGCCTTGTTTACGATGAAAGCTTAACCTTGACGGGGCATCTTCAGCTCAATAAACATTATGAGCAAATCAGTGTATTTTTATCATCGTTAATAAAGTCAGGAAGAATGCCCGATGGTTTTGTATGCGCCAGTGACTATATCGCTCATTTTATCCAGCGATATTTTACCGAGTATGGAATCAAAGATGTGGCCCTCACAGGCTTTGATAATAATGCTGAATATGTAAATGTTGCCAACAGGATTACAACGGTGGATGTACTCACAAAATCAATGGGGGAAAGACTTGCAAATAAGATTATGTTTGCGGTCAATCATCCCAATACAACCTCAGAAGTGTGTTATGTTACGTCCAAAGTTTTGTACCGAGGGTTGCCCGGTTAAGTAAAATGCCTGTTCCACACATATCGTAGGAACAGGCACTTTAGAATAATCATTGTTATAAAGCTTCCCATTTTTGGACAAAATCGTTTTGAAACTCGTCTTTCGTGACTGTATAAACATTCTTAAAATAGATATTCTTGTACTTTTCTAAATCGAAACGAATATGATTCTTCATCCCTTTCTTCGATGTAATTCTCCCTATTTTTTCTCTTGATTGAGATACTTGAACATCATGATGAGTGGGGTACTTGTTGTTTTGACAAAGACAATAGATGTATATATTCATCTTTGACAATATCAAAATTAATCGCAAATAATAGGGACATAGTCATGTACTCATTTTTCTCGCCGCTATTATCTTTTGATGTTTCTTTCAGTGATGTAATTGCATTCGACGAAATGTCACCATAGCTAATCATTTGTACCTCTCATTCTCCAGGTCTTGCAATGGTCTTGCTAGCTTTGCATATATTAAGTCAATGTTATCTGATACATCACTAATTGTGGCTTTGGCGTCAGTGTTTTCAGCCAGATAGTATTTGCATTTATTGGTGATTCCGTATTTGCGAGAGTATACCTCTATTGCGAATAGAAAATATGGGCTATGGGTGGTAAGAAGAACATGCAGGTTAAACTCTTTTTGCAACAAGACAATTAACTCTACAAATACTAATTGCCACTCTGGGTGTAAGTGTATTTCTGGTTCATCTAGGATAATTGTCCCATTAGTCTCAATGCAACCATTTTGAAGTAATGTCTTAATTATTGCAAATGTCTTTAACCCAGGTGATATGTTTATTACGTTGAGTGCAACTTCTGAGTTGCTTTCTTTATATACATAGGAACGAGGACCCTTTCTTACAATATCACCTGCACATATTGAGTTGATTTTATCAAGAGCTTTGCCAAGTTTTTTTGTAGTAACTATTTCATCTATAGATGATAATGTCTCAGTACGTGTTAAGCATGATTTGAGGTGCTCGCGATGAGATAAATAGCGAATATGGTGATGTGTCGTTCGAATTGGTGTAATATAATGGAGATTATCAAAGGCATATGGGTCATCAATAAATATCGCCTCTGTGTTTAGGCTTAATCCGTTAGTTACGTTAATGCTGACATCATCTATAACTGATATTTGTACTGTTGTATCTTTTATTCTTAGCGTAATTTCTGATGGTATGTTTGGGTAATATACATTATTAAGTTGCATACCGAAATCAACCTGCATTTTGTTTACTAATATGTTCACTAGTGCCTCATTATCAGAAATATTCGCAACCTCTATAATGTAGTCAATTATGTCATCAAAGTCGATGTTCTCCTCTCTATTCTGAATTAAAGGGGAGCTCAACAGGACAGAATGCAGCAACTCTTTTTGTGTATTTGTGTCGCTGCTCTCATGCGAGCTCAACTTTTCCATTATAAGCTCTGCCAAGTCATTTAATTCAAATCTGCGAACCCTAAGCCTATTATCCATATTGACATATGATAACTCTATTGCTCTGCTAATAGAGGATAATCTTTCTGAGTCGATTTTATCACTTACCTTGCTGAAGCTATTAAAGATAAAGTACAGGGTCTTTCCTACAGTACTTTTTCCAGTGTTATTTTCACCGGCAATAACGGTAATACCATTAATTTCTATATCTGCAGATGATATCTTTCCCAGATTTTTTATGCTCAAAAACATAATGCAACCTCCCATTAATGATTGCCTACTAACTATTCCCATAATGCAATTATTTCAATCAAATCAATGTATGATGGTCAGTTGGATATAGTTGCTGTAGAGATGTTATATCATACCACTGGTTAATTTTCCATATAAATCTTTGTTGCTATGATGAATGAGCATACGGGTGTCAAAAGTGTTATGTATCAACTTAGGCTTTACTTTGATTTTTAGAGACAGCATCATCAGGATATACCACGAAACGTGTAAATAATTGACAACCCTCTCCTGCGGGATTATCCTTAGAGCTGTTGTGAACAAGTTCTTTGGAGGGCCAAATGAGTCGATTAACGAAGCCATTAGTCGGGATAATCATGGGCAGTACTTCGGATTTAGAAACAATGGACCATGCAAGCAAGGTATTGGAGGAATTGGAGGTACCCTTTGAAAAAAGGGTGGTTTCCGCCCACCGTACCCCGGAGTACATGGTGGAATATGCCGCTACGGCTGCGGAGCGTGGGCTCAAGGTAATTATAGCCGGGGCAGGAGGGGCGGCACATCTGCCGGGGATGGTGGCATCCTGTACCAGCTTGCCAGTAATTGGAGTACCGGTGCAGTCCAAGGCCCTTAGTGGGATGGATTCATTGTTGTCTATTGTGCAAATGCCCGCTGGGGTTCCTGTGGCTACAATGGCAATAGGTGTAGCGGGAGCAACAAATGCAGGATTGATGGCAGCAAGAATTTTGACAACGGCTGACAGTGAGCTGTATAAAAAACTGGAGGCTCGCCGGGCTGCTATACGGGATAGTATTAGGAACTTGGAAATTAATAGTTGAAGATAAGCCAACTACGCAAACAGGATTTTTTGGTTTGTGGCGTTGGTTTTTTTATAAGCTATGGCGAATGCACCTGAGAAACACGATTGAAGGAGGGCAACCCAAAACGCCTAAATAGGCGTATTGGGTTGATTTTGCCCGACGCGTAATCGTGATTTCGAAGCGCGTTCGCTATAGGAAATTGCTTCGCAATTTCTAGGCGGCGTGTCGGAAACAAAAGTGCACGACCCGCATTTTGTTCTGTAAAGGAGAATACACATGACAAAAACAATCACCCCCTACCAAACCATAGGCATAATAGGCGGCGGGCAGCTTGGCCGTATGATGTGCCTTGCCGCCAAGGCCATGGGCTACTATGTGGCCGTGCTTGAGCCGACGCCAAACAGCCCCTGTGGCCAGGTTGCAGATATTGAAATTACCGCTGCCTACAATGATTTAGATGCAATCAAGCAGTTGGCAGAGATTAGCGATGTTATTACTTATGAATTTGAGAATATCGATTATGATGCCCTTACATGGTTGGAAACTAATGCGTACCTGCCCCAAGGCAGCCAGGTGCTGGGGACAACTAAACACCGTTTTAAAGAAAAGTCGGCTATTGCGGAAATGGGAATCCCGGTGCCAAAATTCACCTTGATTGACTGTGCCGAGACTCTGGAGAAATGTGTTTTTTACCCTAGTGTACTCAAAACAACCACCGGCGGTTATGACGGCAAAGGTCAAGTGGTGCTTAAATCCATTGCTGACCTGCCTCGTGGTCTGGAACTCGCAAAGGAAAGTGAATGCATCCTTGAGGAGTTTATGAATTTCGATTTGGAGGTTTCGGTTATTGTGGCAAGAAGTACCGCAGGGGAGACGACTGTTTTCCCGGTGGCAGAAAATATCCATGTTAATAATATCTGCCATAAGTGCATTGTCCCGGCCAGGATTTCCAAGGAAGTAGAGGCCCAGGCTATTGCCCATGGTAAGAAAATTGCCGAGAATCTGGATGCGATTGGTGTCCTTGCAATAGAAATGTTCGTGGTAGGGGATACGATATATATCAATGAATTGGCCCCTCGCCCCCACAATTCTGGACATTACACAATAGATGCTTGTGTCACAAGCCAATTTGAACAGCATGTACGGGCAGTTTGCGGATTGCCTTTGGGCGATACATCACTCCATACCCCGGTAGTGATGGTAAATATCCTTGGCAATCACATGGATAAGGAAAATATGCATAACCTCGCACCGTATATGCCTCTGATTGAGAGGGGCAAGATTCATCTTTATGGAAAAGCCCAGGCGGTGGATAATCGCAAAATGGGGCATGTAAATGTGCTTGGGGATATAAATGAAAATCTTATGGTCATAGATACCACGAAAATATGGGGATAGAGCATTTTAGTGGTTTTCCTCGGGAATTTGTTGATTTTTTATTTCGGCTTCAATTCCATAATACCATGTCTGCCATAGAGGAAAACAAGGCTACCTACAAGCAGCTCATTACCGAACCCCTTACACAGCTTTACCACGCGCTGATACCTGGGGTAACGGATGTAAGCGAATCGCTGATAACCAAGCCATCCAAATGCATATCCACCATGTACAGCGACATGCGTTTTTCCCGGGATAAGCCGATGAAGGAATATATGTATATTAGATTCCGGGAGTCTCATCGTGAACGTGACATTCCCGGGCTTTACTTCGATATGGGGAGAGAGCAGTATTCATATGGTCTGCGGATATATAAGCAAACTGCGGCGGGTATGGCACGAATCCGAGACGGAATTATTGCCAACCAACAGTCATTCGCTTACGAGTTAACTGCTAATAAAAAGATGGGAATAAGGATTCACGGTGATATGTATTCTAAAGACCGATTCCCGGAAATATCGGATGATGCAATAAAAAACCTGTTAAACCACAGGCATTTCTATATAAGTAAAGATTGCTCAATAGGGGAGAGGGTTTTTTGTGGTGAGTTGGCTGGTGAAATATCCATGGCATTTGTTGGCCTGAAAGGGCTTTATCAGCTAATAAAGGGTTTGTAGGCATAGGGGAGTGTATGCTATGAGCACTATTAAATGTTCGAAATGCAAACATGAAAATATTGCCGATTATCTAAATTGCTACTGTGGCAGTTGTGGTGAACGCTTAACCTCACCACCAAGGAGTAAAACCAAATTAAAGGAAACCTGTACCGAAACATTGATTACAAGACCTGACCTTATGGTAAAGTCATTGGTGTGTGGCTTTATATCATGGTTTATTGCAGTGAGATTTATATGGCTATTTCACAATCGAGTAAACTGGAGAAGCAGTACTCGCCTTGAGCTATTACTCATTGTCCTAGGCCCAGTCGTGGGCATAATCGGAATATGGCTGGCGTCAAAAGCGAATATAAAGGGTGTTACTTCGATATGCGTTAAAGTTAGTGTTGTAATTGCAGCTATCGTTAACGGTTTGATATTTATAGTTATGTTTGGATTTATACTATTACATGTTTTGTTGCGGATACTATGAAAATAGAGGAGTGCGATATGGGTGAGATAGGTGTTTTCACAAAGGCGTTCATTATCTTCAATAAAAAGATGCTAATTATCAAGCGGTCAGATTATTGCAATAGCGGCAAGGGCGAATGGGATATCCCCGGTGGGGGTCTGATTTTTGGTGAGACGCCTCTAGAATGCCTTCATCGTGAGGTAAAAGAAGAGACCGGTCTTGCTGTTAGTACAGACAGGCTGTTGTATGCCGCATCAATTCTTCATCCCCATAAACAAGGAATTGGACTGATGTATCTTTGCTCAACAGATTCTGTTGAGGTAAATCTTTCCGACGAACATACCGAGTATTTATGGGCAACCAAGGCTCAAGTTATTGAACGTATAACCGAGAAAGTCTTAGGCGACTATACCACCAATTCGGTTTTTGAAATATTAGATATCGATTAACGGAGGCAAATCTATGATAACCCCAAATCAAATTAAGGAATCCCGCATCTACACCCAAATGGGTATGACTGACCAGGAATATACCCGGGTCAAAGAAATCCTGGGCCGACTACCCAACTATACCGAGCTGGGCCTATTCTCGGTCATGTGGTCCGAGCATTGTTCCTATAAAAATTCTAAACTCGTGTTGCGAAAGTTCCCCACAAAAGGCTCTCGGGTCCTACAAGGCCCTGGCGAAGGTGCCGGAGTCGTGGATATCGGCGACGGGCTTGCAGCTGTTTTCAAACTGGAATCCCATAACCATCCGTCCGCACTCATGCCCTTTGACGGGGCGGCTACCGGGGTAGGGGGGATTATCAGGGATGTATTCTCCATGGGCGCGCGGCCTATTGCGGTGGTAAACTCTCTGCGATTTGGGGAGCTTGATAATGAGCGGACTTGCTTCCTTCTCAAGGAAGCCGTGGCTGGGATGGCCGACTATGGCAATGGTATGGGCATACCCACCGCCGCCGGGGAAATTCAGTTTGACCCTTGCTACGCTTCCAATCCTTTGGTCAACGCCATGTGTGTCGGTATTGTCCGTCATGACGGCATCAAAAAAGGGATAGTCGCTGGGGTTGGCAACACTATAATCTACGCAGGCCATGCAACGGGCCGGGATGGGGTACAAGGTGCAAGCTTTGCCAGCAAGGAACTTGCCGAGGAGCAATCTGAAAATGAAAAGCCCATAATCCCCCACGGTGACCCACATATGCAAAAAAAGCTGATGGAGGCCTGTCTGGAGCTCATGAACAACCCAGCCCTTGTAGGCATCCAAGACATGGGTGCCGCCGGCTTGATTTCATCCTCATCAGAAATGGCCTCCAAAGGCGGAATGGGTGTTGAACTTGACCTGGATAAGGTGCCAACAAGAGAAGCGGGTATGACTCCATACGAGATGATGCTCAGTGAATCTCAGGAAAGAATGCTACTGGTGATAAAACATAGTGCCCAGCAAGAGGTCATAGATGTATTTGCAAAACACGGCGTAAACGCTGTAGCCATAGGCAAAGTAACCGATGATAAGCAAGTTCGCCTCCTATTTAAAGGAAAAATCGCAGCCGATGTCCCCGCCGACGCTTTGGCTCAAGAAGCCCCGGAATATCAAAAGCCTTCACGAGAAGCGGCATATTATAAGGAACTTAAATCCAAAGACGCAACAATAAAAATAGAAGACCTCCACTGTCCCTGGTGCAAAGAACCCGGATGCCCCGACTTCGGCTCAAAAGACATAGCCGCATACACAATAACCCTTATGCGGCTCCTTGAACAACCCACCATTGCAAGTAAGCACTGGGTATATTCTCAGTTTGATAAGACCGAGGATACCCTCGTACCTCCCGGCTCAGATGCCGGCATAGTCCGGGTACCCGGCACAGACAAGGCACTGGCAATGACCGTGGATTGCAATAGCCGTTATGTATATCTTGACCCATATCAAGGCGGGAAAATCGCCGTGGCCGAAGCCGCTCGCAATATTGTGGCCTCTGGGGCAACCCCCCTTGCAGTAACCGATAATCTTAATTTCGGCTCTCCGGAAAATCCGGAAATATTTTGGCAGTTGGAGCAATCTGCCACGGGCATTTCCGAGGCATGTGTCGCCTTCGATACCCCGGTTATAGGGGGCAATGTATCCCTGTACAACGAGCGAGGTGCTATGGCAATTTACCCAACACCTACAATCGGTATGGTAGGGCTAATTGAGGACCTTTCTTATATCACGACCCAGGAGTTTAAAAATCCTGGGGAGGCTATATATTTGATAGGCTCGTATCACCGCCATGAGTTTGGTGGCAGCGAGCTGCAAAAGATGATTAACGACGGGGCAATCTTCGGCCCGGTGCCTGCCATTGACTTGGCGGAAGAAAAGCGTAGCCAGGATATTGTCCTTACCGCTATACGGCAGGGGCTTGTAACCTCAGCCCACGATGTCTCCGAGGGTGGTATTGCAGTTTGCCTTGCGGAATGCCTTATGGACTCCCAAGGATTGGGCGCGACAGTGAATATACCGGATTTGGACGCTATCGGGTTTTTGTTTGGGGAAAGTCAGTCCCGGTTTATTGTAAGCTGTTCCCCAGCCAATCAAGCCGCCTTTTTGAATCTGGCTGGGGCCAGTGCTACATTAATCGGCCATACCACATCCGATGGCCAACTAAAAATCGACGATAAAATCAACATCCCTGTCTCAAAATTAACGGAAATCTGGAGAGGGGCCTTGGAAAAATGCCTTCAGAAATAAGAGGCATCAACGAAGCCTGCGGGCTTTTTGGGGTATGGGGCCACTCGGAGGCGGCGCAAATGGCCTATTATGGTCTTCATGCTCTACAACACAGGGGCCAAGACGGAGCGGGAATGGTGGTAAAAAATAACGGTACCCTTATTCGTCATCGTGGCCCAGGCCTTGCTGCTGATGCCTTCCCCAAAGAAGTCTTAGATAAGCTCACAGGCACTGCCGCCGCCGGTCATGTACGTTATGCCCTATCCGGGGTACACAGCCAGGACGGCTATCAGCCTAGGCTTTTTCATTTCGAAAACAGTAGTATGGCAATCTGTCATAATGGTAGCTTGATAAACTCGGAAAAACTACGCCATGATCTGGAAGAAGACGGAAGTATCTTCCAAACCAGCTCAGACGCAGAAACCCTTGCCCACCTAATTAGAAAAAGCAAGGAAAAAAAGTTGCTGGAGAAATTAAAGGCAGCACTTCGCCAGATAAAGGGCAGCTTTACATTCCTAATCCTGACTCAGAAAAAAATGATAGCCGCCCGTGACCCCATGGGCATCAGGCCCCTGGTAATAGGCTTGTTGGGGGATGTATACATGGTGGCATCAGAAACTTGTGCTTTTGACACATTGGGGGCAAGATATGTCCGGGATGTTGCCCCTGGGGAGATTGTTATTATCGATGATGATGGGCTCCAATCGGAGTTTTATGCTGATAAAACCAGCTTTGCAGCCTGCGCAATGGAGTTTGTATATTTTGCAAGACCAGACTCTGATATTGATGGGGTAAATGTCCATTCTTCACGGAAAAATGTGGGGCGAATCCTTGCCGTGGAATCTCCTACCAAGGCGGATGTGGTTGTACCTGTCCCTGATTCTGGGATTTCTGCGGCAATAGGCTATGCGGAAGCCATGAATATCCCCTATGAAATTGGTCTAATAAAAAACCGCTACGCCGTCCGTACATTTATCACTCCCTCCCAGGAACTAAGGGAGCAGGGCGTAAAAATGAAGCTCTCTGCCGTCCGGTCTATCGTCCAAGATAAATCTGTGGTGCTTGTAGATGATTCAATAGTCCGGGGCACTACCAGCAAACGCATTGTTACCTTGTTAAAAGAGGCAGGAGCCAAGGAAGTCCATATGAAAGTAGCATCCCCTCGTCTGACCCACGCTTGCTGTTACGGCGTAGACCTGCACACAACCAAGGAGTTGATAGCCCATAGCAAAACCACCGAAGAAATCTGCAATATTATCGGCGCGGATTCCCTTTCATATATAAGCGAAGAAGGTCTAAATCGGGCTGTAGGGCTGCCTGGCCTATGTATGGCCTGCTTTACCGGGGACTACCCGGCAGGCAACAGCTTTTGTCATTTCTGGTAAAGCCGCTCATTTTGTATCAAAGGAGAAGAACATGTCTAATCAATACAAGCAAGCCGGAGTCAATATAGAAGCAGGCTACGAAGCCGTTTCCCGTATAAAAAAGCATGTGGATAAAACCAAAATCCCCGGAGTACTGGGGGGATTGGGTGGTTTTGGTGGTCTTTTCGAGTTGACATCCTACATGGCTGGGATGAAAGAACCCGTGACCGTAAGCGGTACAGACAGTGTCGGCACCAAGGTAATGCTGGCCTTTGCCATGGATAAACACGACACAATCGGCATAGATGCCGTGGCAATGTGTGTCAATGATGTAATAGTCGTAGGCGCGAAGCCCCTGTTTTTCTTGGATTATATAGGCTGCGGCAAGCTGGATCCGGCTCAGGCCGAGGCTATTGTTGCCGGTGTGTGTGAAGGCTGCGTCCAGTCAGGCTCGGCCCTAATCGGCGGCGAAATGGCGGAAATGCCCGGTGTGTACAAGCCCGGTGAGTATGACCTAGTGGGCTTTAGCGTTGGTATCGCGGATAAGTCCAAGCTAATCACCGGTGAGAATGTCCAAGCCGGAGACGTACTAATCGGCTTGCCCTCCAGCGGTGTGCATAGCAATGGATTTTCTTTGATTAGAAAAATCATCGCCGACAATAATTTAAGCTTAAAAAAAACCTACCCAGGTTTTGACAAACCCCTGGGCGAAATCCTTATGACTCCCACAAAAATCTATGCTAAAGAAGTGCAAGCTCTGATGGATACTGTCACAGTTAAAGGCATGGCACATATAACAGGGGGCGGGTTTATTGAGAATATCCCAAGGATGCTCCCGGTGGGGCGTGGGGCTGTAATCAACCGCGGTACCTGGGATATCCCGGCGATTTTCCCATTTCTACAAGAACAAGGTGGCATTGATGAGATGGAGATGTACAACCTATTCAATATGGGAATAGGCATGGTGGCGGTTGTGTCCCCGGAAGACGCAATTAAGGCAAGTGCCACAGTCATCGGCAAAGTAGTCCCAGGAGAAGGAGTTTCATTATGACTCAAAAACTCACCAACCAGCTTAAGTTCCTATCCGAGGCCGACAAGCTCAAGACCGTCTACCGCCAAACACTAATCACCGATAAACATCGGGAAGAAACCTCGGCAGAGCACTCCTGGCATTTTGCCTTGATGGCAATGACTCTATTCGAGTACTGCGTACTCCCTGATGTAGACCTGGATAGGGTAATCAAAATGGCTTTAATCCACGACCTGGTGGAACTATACGCTGGGGATACCCCGGCATATTCCGATTGGGTACCTGAGGATAAACTTACGCAGGAAAAAGAAGCCGCAGATAAGCTGTTTTCTCTGTTGCCAAAGCCATTGGCTGACGAGTATCGGGCCCTATGGGATGAATTCGAAGAAATGAATACCAACGACGCCAAATATGCCGCGGCAGTAGACCGCCTTCAACCCCATCTCAATAATTACCAGACAGAAGGCCATGCTTGGACAAAATGGGACGCAACTGCGGATAAGGTATACAAACGTATGGCTCCGATAAAGACAGCTATGCCTATTGTATGGGAATATGTAGAATATATAATCAAAGATAGCTGCGAGAAAGGATATATTATCCCGTGAAAAATATCGCGATTTTTGCATCTGGCAATGGCTCCAATTTTGAAGCCATTGCCAAAGCCGTAAAAAGCGGCGAGATTAATGCAAATATATCTCTGCTGGTGTGCGACAAGCCCGAAGCTAAGGTAACCTCCCGAGCTGGCAGGCTGAGCGTACCAATTTTCGTATGCGATTCAAAGGACTATCCAAACCGTGCCGCCCACGAAAGTCGGATATTATCCGCACTGGAAGATGCCGGTGTTGAGTTTATTGTACTTGCGGGATATATGCGTATAGTAGGTAAAACCCTACTAGACACCTTCGAAGGCCGTATAATAAACATTCACCCCTCAATGTTACCTGACTTCCCCGGCTTAGACGCCATAGAAAAGGCATTTAGCGCAGATGTCAAGCAAACGGGAGTGACTATCCATTATATAGATTCCGGGGTAGATACCGGGCCGATTGTTGTGCAAGAAATGATAGATATCCTACCTGAGGATACTTTGGAGAGTTTAGAGGCCCGGGTGCATGAGGTAGAACACCGGCTTTATGTTAAGGTGTTAAAGGACTTGCTTTAAAAACTTGGAAAAATCTTAGACATTTTACACCTAAAAACACACATTTTGATAGTACCTTTAATGGAAAAAATGAGGAGGCCCAAAATGAAAATCCATGACATAACAGCATCAATTTCCAATAACCTACCCCCATACGGCGGCGGATTACGCCCTGTAATTACCCACCCGGCCCGAATGGCCGACGGTGAGGCCTATAATATCTCTAAAATGTCATTTTCCTCTCACACCGGCACCCATGCGGACACCCCTTTTCATTTTATTGCCGATGGAGCCGACTGTATTACGACTCCACTAGACCATTTTTATGGGCCGTGTAAGGTTGTGACCCTCCCGGTTACTAGCCATATCACTAAAGCTGACATTGAGGGCCTGGATATCCAAGCAGGGGATATAATTCTGTTTAACACAGGGCAATCCAAGTATATGAGTTGCGGTGATTTTAAAGAAGACTTTATCGCCCTTACGCCGGAAGCCGCAGAATATCTCGTCTCCAAGAAAATCAAAACCATAGGCATAGATTATTTATCCCTAGACCCATATGGTGCTGAAGGTTTTCCCGCTCATAAACTTTTGTTAGGAAGTGGTATCGCTGCATTGGAAGGCTTGGTGCTGGATGGCGTCCCCGATGGGGAATACATCCTGTCGGCGTTGCCACTGAAGTATCCGGGCGGCGACGGCTCCCCGGTACGGGCGATTTTAATCGAGCAATAAAACCGTTACATCTCTAGTTTTGTCATTTTGGCGGAAGCCGTTTTTCGATATAAAGGGGGAGAAATATGGACTTATACATTGCGCGTCATGGAGAGACTCAATTCAATGTAGAAGGCCGGATGCAAGGTCAAGGCAAGGACTCGCCACTTACCACCCGCGGTCGGGCGCAAGCTCAAGCCCTGGGCAAGACCCTGGAGGCGATTAAAAGAAAGGGTGCCTTTGACGCGGTATATTCCAGCACCGCAAAACGGGCATCTGATACAGCGGAAATTGCCCTCGGCGTAAAACCTATCCTCGACCCCCGCCTGGTGGAAATTGGCCTGGGTGACATGGAAGGGATGCAATATCAGGAAGGCGCAGAAGCCTTCCCAGAAACTGCCGCAAGCCGTCAGTTAAGCCCCGTGGACTATATCCCGCCTCCAAACGGCGAAACCCTGCCGGATATGGTAGCCAGAGTGAGCTCATTCTTGGAGGATTGCACCGCACATAACAAGGTTTTTGTACTGACCCATGCCTATACAATGCGAGTCTTTCACGCCTGTATTACTGAAAAAAATAACAATGCATCCATATCAGAAGTTGTAACCGCAATCGCCCAAGCCCCAAGGTTTAATAACTGCGATGTCGCTCATTTTAAATTTGAAAATGACGAATGGCGCCTGGTTAGCGTTACCCCATTAGAGCTCCCAACAGAAACCAAAGTTCAACCGGTAGTCGAGGATTGGCAAAGAGTTATCTCTCCACAAAAGAGATTTGTATTGGAAACAGATAAATCTTTGGCTCCGACGTTTGCTCTCTTCGCATTTATAACCGCATTGCTATATACCATAAGTTTTACCGGGATTCGAGTATATCCCCAGTTGTCTTTTTTCGTGTTTTGCAGCGTGACACTTATTCTGTTGTATGTATTGCTTCGGCGGCTTGGTTGGATTCGACATCCACGGGCTTTCCTATGGGGTATTCCCCTTATGATTCTTGCCTGCTTTAATTTGGTCTTTGGCCGTTCGGCCTTTACCTATATCAATGTTGTTGCGGTATGGGTGCTGTTTGCATTTATTATCTACGGAGCCATCCATGGGGCAAAATACCCCTTTGGGGCTCTTTCATTTTGGGTAAATATTGCTAAGGTTATCCGAGGTCATTTGACAGCGGGGATTTGCCTGGTCATGGACACCTCCAAGAACTATAAACTCACAAAAAACCACCCGGCCATGCGGTTTCTTCTTGGCATTGCCATTGCCCTGCCCTTACTTGCTATAATCATGGCCCTGATGATAAGTGCTGACCAGGTTTTTGCCACAATTTTGCGGGATTTCTTCGAAGGTGATGGGGATTTTGACTTTGCACGGTTTTTTGGCCATATAATCGTAACGGTAATTGCCTCGGTTTTTGCTGCGGGATATGTGTATAAGGCCAAATTTATGGCCCCAAGTGATGCGACTTTTAAACCCTTCAACTTAGATAAAATCATTGCATTGGCCTTTTTGTCAGCCATCAATCTGCTGTTTCTGGCTTTTTGTTATATCCAGCTTGCCTATCTTTTTATGGGTGGTTTCGGCACTTTGCCTGGGGATATTGTATTTGCGGATTATGCCCGTCAGGGATTCTTTCAGCTATTGTTTATTATTGTCATAAATTTTTCAGTAATTATCATCTTTATACAGGTCTTTTCTCATCACGCCCGTGTGGGAGCTGTCCGGTTGATGCTCACTTTGTTGACGCTATTCACCGGGATGTTGATTGCTTCTTCTTTTTATAGAATGAATATGTATATGAGGGTTTTTGGATTTACTCCTCTTAGGATGTCTGTTATCACTTTTCTGGTAATGTCGGTGCTACTTTGCATGGTGACTCTGATTGCCCTTTTCAAAGAAAAATTTGATGTAATGCGAACATATTTGATTATCGGGATGGTGTTTCTGGTGCTGGCCAATGTGTCCGGGTCGGGATTTTTATCCGGCAGGCTCAATGCCCATTTGTATCGGAATAGTAATGAATATCACTTCACTATGCGGGACCATTTTTGGGATGCGGATAATGCAAGTAGCCTAATAGAAATCTACCATCTGACCGGCAACGATAGTTTGCGAGCAGATATCCGCTGGCGGCTGGTGGCCTACTATTGGCAATATATCGACGAACCCTGGCAAAACCGTAGCATAATAAAAAGAGCAAATCTACGGCAAATAGAGGCATATTTTGGCCCAGTTCCTGTACCCACCAAGCGAGACTTGTAGAAAGGAGAAATCATGAAAAAACGAGCACTAATAAGCGTATCAGACAAAAACGGCATCGAGGCCTTTGCAAAGGGCCTAATCGCCCAAGGCTATGAAATTATCTCAACAGGCGGCACATACGAGCTACTAAAACCCCATGGTGCCATACAGATTTCGGAAATCACCGGCTTTCCCGAGGCCCTAGATGGCCGGGTTAAAACCCTACATCCTGCCATACATGGCGGCATTTTGGCTGTCCGGGACAATCCATCTCATATGGCAACCTTGGAGAGTTTGGACATCAACACAATTGATATAGTAGCCGTAAACCTCTATCCATTCAAAACCACAATCCAAAAATCCGATGTAACATATGCAGAAGCTGTGGAAAACATAGATATAGGCGGCCCAGCAATGATTCGCTCTGCCGCAAAAAATCACGCCCATGTGGCGGTGGTAGTAGACCCAGCGGATTATGATGGGCTTTTAAATGAATTATCCATTGGCGAGGTAAGCCTTGACACGAAAAAATCTCTAATGGCCAAAGCCTTCCGCCATACCGCCGCTTACGATGCACTAATCGCCAGTTATTTCACCAAGGAGCTCCATCCAGAAAATCTAACCCTCACTTACGAGAAAAAACAGACCCTACGCTACGGTGAAAATCCCCATCAGCAAGCTGCGCTTTACAGTGATTTTATCCCCACAAGCTCCATACTAACGGCCAAACAGCTCCACGGAAAGGAGCTGTCCTATATCAACATTGGTGACGCTGACGCGGCCCTATCCTTGGTACGGGAGTTTGACACCCCAGCAGTTGTAGCGATAAAGCACTACTGCCCCTGTGGTGTAGGAATAGGCGAAAACATTGCCCAAGCCTACGACCGGGCATATGAAGCCGACCCTCTTTCGATTTTCGGCGGGGTTGTGGCATTTAACCGGGAAGTGGATGAATATTGTGCCAGGAAAATGAACGAAATCTTCCTGGAAATAATAATAGCCCCAAGCTTTTCCGACGATGCTCTTAAAATTTTGATGAAAAAGAAAAACTTACGCTTGTTGCAGGTAGCCCCATCATCAACCGTAACAGGCCAACAAGTGGTCTCAATAGCTGGCGGTTTACTGGTTCAAGAAAAAGACCATTATACTTTCGAAAACGCCAATCTCACCTTCCCTACAATAAAAAAACCTACAGAAGCTGAATTAAAAACTGCAAGATTTGCCTGGACGGTAGTCAAGTATATTAAGTCCAACGGCATACTAATCGCAAAAGAAAACATGACCCTAGGCATAGGCCCTGGCCAAACCAACCGGGTAGGAGCCGCCAAAATTGCCTTAGCTGGGGCAGGGGAGAGAGCAAAAGGCGCAGTGCTGGCTTCAGATGCAATGTTCCCAATGCCGGACACAGTAGAAGAAGCTGCAAAGGCAGGCATATCCACAATCATACAAACAGGCGGCAGTTTACGTGACCAGGACTCAATCGATGCCTGTGATAGACATGGAATCGCCATGATATTTACCGGAGTACGGCATTTTAAACATTAGGGAGGAACTCATGCACAAAGTACTGGTAGTAGGCTCCGGCGGCCGTGAGCACGCCATTGCGTGGAAAATATCTCAGTCCCCTAAAGTAAGCAAAGTATATGTAGCCCCAGGCAATGCTGGGATGGAAGATATCGCAACCAGGGTACCCATCAGCCAAATGGATTTTACGGCCTTGGCTGCTTTCGTAAAAACTGAGGGCATAAGCCTCACAATCCCCGGCCCGGAAGCAATTCTTGCTGCTGGCATTGTTGACCACTTCCAAAAAGAGGGCCTTGCCATCTTCGGGCCGACGCGGGATGCCGCGATGATTGAGGGCAGTAAATCTTTCGCAAAAGACCTAATGGAAAAATACGATATCCCCACAGCAGCTCACGCCACATTTTCTGATTATCCCGCAGCCAAGGCCTATCTCAAAACTCAAACCCCACCCTTCGTATTAAAAGCCGATGGTCTGGCAGAAGGCAAAGGGGTTGTCATCACAGATTCTTTGGAAGAAGCCGACCAGGCCCTTAAAGACATGATGCAAAACATCCGCTTCGGTGAAGCCGGAAAAACCGTTGTAATCGAAGAATTTTTGGAAGGTGAGGAATTTTCCTATATGGCCTTCGTAAAAAGCGAGAAGGTATATCCTATGGTCATAGCACAAGACCATAAACGCGCTTTTGATGGAGACACCGGCCCCAACACTGGTGGAATGGGTGCCTATAGCCCTGTCCCTCAAATCAGTAAGGCAATGCTTACGGCAGCCCGTCGAGATATCCTAGAAAAAGCCGCAAAAGGGATGGTGCAAGAAGGCTGTCCATTCACAGGGATTCTTTACGCGGGGTTGATTGCCACTGACACAGGCCCCAAGGTCATTGAGTTCAACGCTCGTTTTGGTGACCCGGAAACGGAGGTGGTGCTGCCGCTACTGGAGAGTGATCTTTACACCGTGATAACTGACATCCTAGCCGATAAAACTCCGGATTTAGCCTGGAGCAAAGAACATATCACAGGTGTTGTAATGGCCTCCAAAGGCTATCCTGGTAAGTACGAAACCGGTGCTCCCATATATGGTTTGGAGAACCTAAGTCCTGAGACCTTGGTATTCCACTTCGCCACAAACCGCAGCAATGGAAACCTGACCACCAATGGCGGCCGGGTGCTTCTTATAGCCAGAAAAGGCCAAAACGCCCGGGATGAGCTTTATCGTGAAATCGAAAAAATTAAATGTGATAACCTGTTCTACCGTAACGATATAGGAGGCCGGAATGGAAATCTGGACAAAAAATGATGAATACCTTAGCCACCATCTAATATCCGAAGATGACGCGCTAAAGCAGGCCTTGGCAAACAGCCGCACTAACAATCTCCCAGACTGGGAGGTCTCACCAACTCAAGGCCAGTTCTTATCCCTTTTGGTCAAAATGACAAAATCAAAGCGAGTTCTCGAACTGGGTACCTTAGGCGGATACAGCACAATCTGGCTGGCAAGGGCAATCCCTGATGATGGCATAGTCATCAGTCTGGAATATGACTCCCACTACGCAAAAGTCGCTCAACAAAACATCGAATATGCAGGTTTGCAAAGCAAGATCAAAATAATTACAGGTGCGGCACTGGATATTATGAACACAATGATTGCTGAAAAAATCGAACCCTTCGATATGATTTTCATAGACGCAGACAAACCCAATAATCCCAATTACCTGCGACTATCTTTGCAACTCTCCAAATCTGGCACAGTAATCTATGGGGACAATGTAATCCGGGATGGCGAGTTGTGCAACGATAAAAATCCTGACCCAAAGGTAATAGGCTCAAGGCAATTCGTTGAGGATATGGGGAAATCAGCGCAATTAGAATCCACTGCACTTCAGACCGTCGGGGCTAAAGGCTACGATGGCTTTACCCTGAGTATCGTAAAATAAGGAGGCTCTCAATGACCCTAATCTACCGAGGCAAAACCAAGGATGTATACGAAAACTCTAACGGCACATACACCCTAAAATTCAAAGATTCCGCCACAGGTAAGGATGGCGTCTTCGACCCGGGAGAAAATGCCGTGGGTTTGGAAATAGAGGGGCTGGGACGGGAGTCTCTGCGGCTTTCAAAATATTTTTTTGAGATAATAAACCGCGCAGGTATCCCTAACCACTATGTGGAAAGTGATATTAATGCCGCCACTATGACGGTACTACCTGGGGCAGCTTTTGGCAATGGAATAGAATTTATCTGTCGCTTACGAGCAGACGGAAGCTTTGTTAGGCGATACGGAGCCTACATATGTCACGGTGCAAAGCTTGATTCCGTTGTTGAAGTTACAATAAAGGACGACGAGCGAAAAGACCCCCCGATAAATAAGGACGCTCTATTGGCCCTAAAAATCATGACTGAAAATGAATATGAAACCTGTAAGGATTTAACCATAAAAATAACCAAGCTGATAGCGGAAGAACTTGCAGCCAAGGGCTTGGAACTATATGATATCAAGTATGAGTTTGGTATTAGCGGCGGAAAGGTAATCCTTATAGACGAGTTCTCCGCCGGAGTAATGCGAGTATACAAAGAAGGTAAGCCCGTGCCGCCTATGGAGCTGGCTAAGTATTTTTAAGGAGTGCAGGGGGGCGGCGTAGCCGCCCCTACTCGAAGTGCTCAGATAAGGAGATGAAACAAATGACAAAACGACCAATCACACGCCGGGAGCTTGTTATCGACAACTACCACGGCACACCAGTAGCCGACCCCTACCGTTGGCTGGAGGATGACACTGCCCCGGAAGTGCAGCAGTGGATGGATGAGCAAAACAATGCATTTCAAGATTACATTGGCGAACATAGTATCCGCGACGAGCTAAAAACTCGACTATCGGAGCTAATCAAGTATCCTCGCTGTACAGTACCGCGATATGAGTCGGGAGTATACTACGCCTGGCGTAACGATGGCTTGCAAAACCAGTCTGTACTTTATGGTTCATCCAAATTGGATGAGATTGGCGAAGTAGTTTTCGATCCCAATAAACTGAGTGATGACGGTACTGTTGCAGTTAGCTCTTATTCTTTCAGTCCAGACGGAAAATATCTTGCCTATAGTCTGTCTGCCAGTGGAAGTGACTGGAAGGTGGGTAAGGTGCTTGACCTTGCAACTAAGCAAGACTTGACCGATACCTTAAAGTTCATGAGATACAGTGGCTTTTCGTGGCTCCCGGACAGTAGTGGGTTTTTCTATACACGATATCCGGAGCCCGATGTGGATACCGTGCTTAAAGCAGATTCCCGCAATGCAATGGCCTATATGCATCTCTTAGGGCAGGAACAAAGCCAGGATACTCTTATCCACAAGGACCCAGCCAATCCTGACTGGGGTTTTTATCTCCATACGGATGAAGATAAAAAGTGGTTGTTTATGAGCGTAAGCTATAGCACTCTGTTCAAGAACAAGCTTTTTTACAAGCCTTTGGCCAATCTGGAAAGCCCATGGCTACCCATTGCCGATACCTTTGACGAAGGCTATGATTTGATTGGTGTAGCTGATGACAAAGCATATTTATTTACCCAAGAAAATGCCCCGTTCGGCAAAGTTGTGAGCATTAAATTATCCGAAAAGGGTGCCACTGACTGGCAAACCGTTATTCCGGACCAAGGTGAAATGCTGGAATATACAGTCATGGTCAATAACCATCTAATGTGCGCATTCCTTCATCATGCGACTCATCAGTTAAAGCTATACGACTTGACTGGAAAATATGTAAGGGATATCGAGCTGCCTGCAATGGCTTCTATTGTGGGGCTTTCCTGTAAGCAGCGCCGGGAGGAGTTCTTTATTCAGATTTGCGGATATCTGTATCCGGATACGGTATTGCGCTACGATTTCTCCGGCAATGCGCCAAGTACATGGTTTGCTCCCAAAATTGACTTTCCATTTGGGGAATACGAGACCGTGCAGGAATTTGCCACATCCAAGGACGGGACCCAGGTGCCCTTGTTTATCACCCGGCGCAAAGGCCTTGCCTTAGATGGCAGTCATCCTACATTGTTATATGGTTATGGCGGGTTTAATATCAGCATTACGCCCACTTTCTCGCCCCAGCGGCTGGCATGGTTGGAAAAAGGCGGTGTTTATGTAGACGCCTGTTTGCGAGGCGGTGCGGAATACGGCGAAGCTTGGCATCGTGCAGGGATGCTGGAAAGTAAGCAAAATGTATTCGATGATTTTATAGCTGCGGGAGAGCATCTGATTGCGCGCAAGATTACATCCTCCGGGAAGCTGGCTATCAGAGGCGGTTCCAACGGCGGGCTTCTTACAGGGGCTTGCGTTACCCAGCGTCCTGACCTTTTTGGCGCGGTAATTGTAGCGGTGCCTGTGCTGGATATGCTCAGATATCATCGCTTTACAGCAGGGCGTTTTTGGGTTGGAGAGTATGGCTGCTCCGATAATTCGGAGGAATTTGCGTTTATATACAAATATTCACCCCTGCATAATGTGAAAATGAACACGGTCTACCCAGCAACCTTGGTAATGACAGCAGATACTGATGATAGGGTTGTACCAAGCCAAGCCCGGAAGTTTATGGCCACGCTCCAAGCCGCAGATGGGGGAGATAACCCAATTTTCATTAGAATAGAAAAATCCGCTGGCCACGGCCATGGCAAGCCAATCAGCAAAATAATAGACGAAGCAGCGGATTGCTATGCCTTTATGTTGGTGAATTTATGTAAATAAGGATTCATAAACCCCGTCACCCCGGACTTGAGTTGGGGCCCCTTAGTCTTCCGGCTAGCACAGGGGATTCCGGCTCAAGGCCGGGATGACGGGGTGTTTGTTTTTACCGGTTTTACAACTTTTCCAGAGCCTTTTCCAGGCAATCTGCGCAGACAGCTTTGCGATTAATGGTGATTTCTATATCTACCCTTTTGCAATAGAAGCATTTTGGCTCTGTATACTCTGCTAGTAGGTGCAGGGACAATGTTTTGACTGCCGCCTCGTCATAGCAAAGGGAGAGGGTATCACCTCTTTTCCATCCTAGTTTTCGCAGTAGCTCTTTTGGAATGAGTACCCTGTTTAGTGCATCAATTTTGTGTGAATGTGAAATCTTCATTGTCTTATGCTCCCTTACGTTTGGTAGTAAAGGACAGCGACAAGAAAAAGCGCGAAGGGAGACGTCGTGCGTACGCACACCGTCATCACCTTCGCGCTGTTAGTTTCAGCTATTTACAGATAATACAAATACAAAACTGCCGTATCATGCACCGGGTACAACAATATTAGCTGCCATTAATTATGAATAGGCTTGCTTGTGAGGGTGGGAGTAATATTGTATACTCTATGTGCTGCGGTAGCAGGTGTATACCTGTGTTTGAAGGCGATGCTTCCTTATCCCTTCATGCGCCATGGGTGTTTGGTAGCCCCATGGTTCCGCAGTTCCTTTTATTTCACTCTTATTTCATTAGCAATGGATATTCCCTGCCGCTGACCTTTCTTGTTTGATTTTATAGCATATTTTGCTAAAAAGCAAGGTTTAATTCACCCAACGCCACGTCAGTCTAATTTACAATCCAAAATGTAGAATGTTGCCAAGCTGAGACCACTCCCTCTCGCAAACTTCGTTTGCTGGCCGTCAGTATGTTTGCTTTGCAAACACCATGAATATCTATGCAAAGTCTGTCATTGCGAGCAAAGCGAAGCAATCCAAAAGGTTTGGTTTGCTGGATTGCTTCGTCGCTTCGCTCCTCAATGCTTTTATGTTGACGAGGCATGTGCATAATTATTCATAGGTTTAGGGATTCCGTGTCAAGCGCGGGATGGCAAAGCTGATGTCTGCTGAATTCTTAACGAGACAGTTTTTTTTATACCAAATTTTTATGTAGATATCGTTGATATATACTCGTATCCATGCTGCGGTTACGATTAGGGATGATGGATGGGTACGCGAGAGTTGAGGCATGAGACACAGGTAGCAGTATCCCTGATTAGACTCACTCGATATCAATCTCACCGAAAAACATTTCTTCATATATATCCCGGGCTATACAACCGAAGGCCGATGCCTTTGTTTTAGCCCTTTTTTTATTGTAATGAGTTTCAAGCTCTTTACATATGTCTAATGCTATAAGTTTGTCAAGTCCGTCACCGGCTTTGTAATATGGGACTGCGACTTCCTCCAAATACTTGATGGAATCATTATTATCCATAGTAATGAGGCATTCTAATATATTAAACCCAATAGTAAATTTATTATCATCTTCTGCCAGAGAGCGGCCATGTTCTATCACTTCTTGGCATTTGGCATACTCTTTCATTTTTTGCAGACCGCGACCTTTATTGAATAAGGCAATACACTGAGCAGCATTTTTCTGTCCTATGAAAACTATTTTTGATTGGAAGCCTTTATCATTATAGCATTCTAGTGCCTGGTTACAATAATTTATACCCTCTTCGTAATTGCCTATTCTTACACTAAGAACGCTCATATTAGATAGTGTCAACCCTTGCATTATTTTATCGTTAATGCTTTTTGCTTGAATGATTGACGCATCATAGAGTTTTTTTGCTTGGCGATATTCACCAATGATTGTATAAGCCATGGCAAGCATCGAACTTGTATGGGGGTTAACCGTATGTGAACCTCCAAATTCCCTTATGGCCCGTTCTAGGCTGGAGATGGCATGATAGGGCTTGCCTATGCTCATATACAGCATCCCTATATTTGTAAGCAGAGCCGCGTTTGGCTTTATATATTCGCTTTCAATCTCAAGAGCTTGTAAAAAATGCCTTAGTGCATCTTTGTGAGCAGCCCTATATGCACAGAAAAACCCTTGCAATGATGAAAACATACAAAAAGCCTCGCCGCTTGTGTTAATCATTAAAGGCTCTATCTCATTCAGTTTATCTTCCGCAACGGTAAAATTTGATTCTCTAATTAATATCCGCACGCCCATTAGCATGAATAACAAGCGCAAATCATGTTCAAAAGGCAAGTCCAAAATAGGTGATAATTCATTGAGCAGAGCTTTAATCTCCTCAATGCTGTGGGTATTCAACATATTATGAAGTACCCATAGGCGGCTTTTATACAGCTGAAGCTCGTGCTCCAGAATTGGGGCATTTTCAATCTCCAAAAATTTTCTTATGGCTATCAGCATTTCACTGCTGCATTCCGCCTGCCCATGTTCTAAACGGTGGACAAATGTCTTGTTGCTTTTTATCACGTGGGCCAGGCTGTCTAAGGATATCCCCTTGGCACGTCTAACTTGCATGATTTTTTCTCCTATAGATAGGACAGATGTGTTTTGCATAACAATCTCCTTAACATAAACCCCAAAAAAATCAAAGAATTACCAGTGATTTGTTTCTCGCCTACCGTATTATACCATCCGTCAAGAATGTGGTCTATTTCAATGCTATTCTTTAATGAATATTTTTTTTGTTTCAAATGAAGCAATGTTACCTGCATAATTTTTGAGCTGAAATATATGTTTTTGTAACAAAATAGATGAATTGCAAGTCGTGTTTCATTGGTTATGGGCCCTATGATGTAGATTTATTGCCAAAAACCCTTTATTTGCGGGAATTGTTCAATGTTATTTTCTGCATGAGAAGGGCCATTTTTGAAACAATTTATGGTTAACCAATAAGCAAAAAGGGACTATATTTATCATATTAAAATTAAAGGTTTAAAGGAGGAAGGGATGAAGAAAACATCTCGCAGCTTTATTTTCAGAGCATCGTTGCTTGTTGTATTTATGATGCTTATTTCGGCATCAATGCTTTTTATCTTTGGCGGTAGCGGCGGTTGCCCCATTGAAGCCAGACTGGCAACCATGAATGTCACTACCATCACCACCACAGTAAGCGGTGCGCGCACCGTTACTAATGGTAATGCACTTGTTATCAGAGGTGCCGGCCGTGTAACCGGCAATATTACGGTTAACGCAGGTGGCCTGTTGGTGGTGGAAGGCAATCCTAGCCCGTTAGCCGCAACCAATGGCTACCGTGCAATACAAGGCCGAGTAATACTTATGGGCGGCGATTTTTACATGCTCTCTGGCGGGCTTTGGAACCCAGCTAACAATACTACACCAGCCGTAACAGTTGACCGTGGCGGCAATTTTACCATGCGTGGTGGTATTATCCGCAACAATCTCACTACAAATACGGCAATCACCTCAGTAGCAACATTTGCAGTTGATGTCATACACGGCCACTACTTGTTAGAAGACGGGATGCTTGTGGTCGGTAACGGTGCCAGCGCAGCGTTTGGAAATATGCTTGGTGTGCGTCTTAATCAAGGTGGTAATGGCCATTTTACTATGAATGGTGGCACAATTTTAACACCGGGTGTTAACCCAACTACAATTTCGGTAGCAATAAACGCCGGTACTTTTACAATGAATGGTGGCGCTATCCGTGGCGGCGACAACCGCCGAGGTAGTGGTACAGGTGTGGCCATGCGTGGTATTGGCAGCAACCAAGCTCACTTTATCATGAATGGTGGCGAAATATATAGCCAATCCAGAGGTGTAGACGTAGAAGGCCATAACGCTGTGTTTACACTAAATGACGGCCAAATCCGCGATAATAGCGGTGGCTCTGGCACTGGCGTTAGTTTAGACAGAGAGGCAACCTTTGTAATGAACGGCGGCGCTATTAGCAACAACAGAACAGCCAATCCCGGTGCTGGTGTACGTGTTAGTGGTAACGGCACTACATTTACAATGTATGGCGGGAGTATCAACCGCAACCGTGTAGTTTCTGCCGGTACTGTTGCCACTGGTGGTCTCATTGAATCTTCTTGGAGCTATAATAGCCGCGCTGGCGGTGTGTTTGTCACCAACAGTGGTCACTTTTATATGTATGGCGGATATATCGAATACAATGTCGCTGGTACTGGCGGCGGTGTATTACTTAGCAGTAGCGCTTCTTTCAATGGTATGAGTGTAACTCAACATCGTTCATACATGAAGCTTGACGGCGGTACCATTAGAAACAATGAAGCAACATTTGGCCATAAAGAACTTGGCGGTGGTGGTGTGAAAGTATATGCCTCTGCGGCAGCTACTGTGCCTGCCAGAAACTTGAGCAGTTTGGCCACCTTTGATATGTATAGCGGCTATATTATTGGAAATATTGCTTCATCCCGCGGTGGTGGCAGTGGTAACTGCCCCTCTGGAGTAATGAATTTCTTTGGCGTAAGCGGCGGTGGGGTTTCTGTAATGACAAGCAGACAAACCAACGGGGGAATCCCCACAAATCCCAATGCAATATTTAATATGCATGGTGGTACTATTGCCAATAATAGAACATCATCCGGTGGTATCCAAAATGTAATGGGCGGCGGTGTGTACGCAAGTGCAATTGGTGCTGTTATTAATATGTATGGCGGTGTCATGGAGGGCAATTCATCTGTTGCCGGTGGCGCTGTTGCTGTGAATCAAGGTGCAGTGTTTAATATGCATGACGGCACAATCCGCAACAATGAAGCAACTGGCTGGGCATTGCCAGACTGGCCTTCCAATATTAATTTCTTCCGCGAGCGCGGTTTGGTTATACGAGGCGGCGGCGGTGTATATCTTCACGACTACGGAAGAATAATTTATTCGAACTTCGCCCCAAGATTTAACATGTATGGTGGCTATATTGTTGAAAACACCTCTTTAGATGGTGGCGGTATCTTCTGGATGTGCGTCTCACACGATACACCTTTCCATATCAATGCCACCACTGGCATCCGACAGCTGGAACAAGCTTTTACACGTGTGTATATATCAGAAAACGCAGTTGTACAGTACAACACTGCACTCCGTGGCGCCTTTATAGATGACGCACTCTGGGGCAGGCACCGGGCAGAAGACCCAACTGTAAACTGGGGCGGTAATGTTGTAACCCGTACCTTTACTTCAACAGGCGGTACGTATAGGCATTTGTTTAATAACCATGATATCAGATCACGTGGTGGGGAAGCACCAGAGCCAGAGCCAGAGCCAACACCAACGCCGGTACCTGTATATGACGTTACTTTTGTTAATACACCACAGGGTTATCTAAACGGAGCACACGGCGCAAACGTATACTTGCAACTGTATTACGAAGACATTGTAACAGATGCAAGAGTACCCAGTGTTGACGTTATCTGGGGTTGGGAGTTTACCGGCTGGGCCTACGATGCGGCGGGCTATTTCCCGGCAGACCCTGCATCTCATGTAGTCGCAGGTGATATTAACTTCTATGCCCAGTTCCAGCGCAGGTATTTCAGGGCTGATTTTGTTACCGACGGTAATGGCTACATCGTAGACGGTCCATTCTATCTTTATATCTTATTTGAAGACATTATTACGATAGACATGATGCCGCCTATTATTGCTAACCAAGATTTTGCTTTTAGTCACTGGGCACCTGACCCTGTACCAGGTCATTTAATGATGGATCACGTGACCTTTACGGCTTCCTTTGCAAGGACACGTGTAAATCTCACGTTCGATGTAAGCCCAGAGCACGCAGGGCTTGTAAACTGGCAGCCTGAATTTATTCAAAATGTGCCAGTTGATGTGCTGTTTACGGCAGTTCCCGAGCTGTTTATTGACCCTGATTATGTGTTTGTAGAGTGGTATCCTTTTGACCCAATGGGCTATACACCTACCGCAGCAGAGGGCGATAGGACGTTTACAGCTGTACTTGCACGCCGGTAGCTGCAAAATTAATTTTATGTAATAGCTATAACCTAGGGGCTGTCTTGCTAAGCAAAAACCATGAATGTCTATGCAAAGCCTGTCATTGCGAGCAAAGCGAAGCAATCCAGAAGGTTTGATTTGCTGGATTGCTTCGTCGCTTCGCTCCTCGCAACGACGAGGCAAGTGCATAATTATTCATAAAAATGCT
>WQVF01000004.1 GCA_009781725.1 Defluviitaleaceae bacterium | reverse complement strand
TAAATCATGCTCGAAAGGCAAGTCCAATATTATAGCCATTTCTTCCTGCATGGCTTTGGCCTCAGCAAACCGACCTCTGATAATTAGCGTCTTCCATACTTGCAAACAATCACTATATACCCTTATCTCATGCTCGAGTAGCGGGTGCTTTTGTATACCCATGAACTCTTTTACTGTTGCAAGCACCTCAGCACTCCACTCTGTTTCCCCGTTTTCGAGGCGGCTTATTGCCACCCTGTTAGTGTTTAAGATATGAGCAATATTGTCCTGGGATAACCCCTTAGCCTTCCTGATTATACTAATTTTTTCACCCAAAGATAAAGATGAGCAGTCTTTCATTTTTTACCTCCATATCCACATGTTTGTATAATTATATCATCTTCCAGAAATTTAACAGTTTTGTTAGGTACAATTTCAGGGGTCATACTTGCAAAAATGTCGCAAATTTTCAATTATTTTTGTACGCCTATGTTCTTGTTGTATTTTGCACCATTACACACATGGTTATAATAGGTTTTTACTGGATATTTTGTGATGTAAGCCATTGAAAAAACAAGGTTTTTTATGCTTATGCTACACAAAATATGGTGGGTATTTTTTTGTATCAAATTATCTGTTTTCGTAATCTTTGCTTATTAACCTGAGCGGTAAAAAGACATATGCTTACTCCTGCACAAAAAACACATTAACCTCAGGAGTGATTGTATGAGAAACAAAGGACTTAAGAAACCACAGTGGTTGCGCATACTTACATTGTTTGGTGTATTGGCTATATGTGCCGTCATTACCGTGTTGGGATTGGAGGGGTATGAGGAGTACGGTTATTATGATGATGCAAAACCATCGGATTACATATATCAGTTGGATGAAGGTTACATTGGCTATACGCCTAATGGTTACGAATATGAAGGTTATTGCAACTATATGATGCCCCCTCCCCCGACAAATAGTGATGGCGGGGGATATGGTTATCAATTTGATTATTTAGGCAGTTACTCTTATGTTGAGGGTGAATATGAAGCTCATCATTTCTACAATTATGCGGGTCACGACTATCTCTACGGCTATCCAGTAGGAAATATTGATTATTTGGAAGATGGATATGACTATGGTGGATACATAGGGTATGCGCCGGATTATTACTATAGTTGGCATGATGAAACTATCCCTGGCCATGGGCTAGAGTATTACTACGTAAAGTCTTGCGATTGTCATGGTTATGTGCGGCAATATGTATCCCCTCATGGCCCGCATGACTGGTTTGCGGGTGTAGGTAATGCATACGTACAGGCATATGGCGGATATATTGGCATTGCACCTTTGTCTACTCCTACGTTACCCATAACGCCGCCTATACCAACTACTATTGTTGATACACCAAACATAGTTACAAATATAGCCGAATTACAAGCCGAAATTAATTGGGTGCCAAACAATAGTGCTAGTACCCGCGCATATCGCATCCGTATACGATTCCCAGGTAATGTGTTAAACAATACTTTCGGAGCATCTACCATTAGTGTTACAGGTACTAACCGCCATATTATTCTTGACGCTTACGATGAAGTTACCAATCAAACATGGAACCGCAATGTAGCAGTAAACGAACGGCACATAACTATTAATGGTGCCGGTGTTACGGTAGAACTTCGCAATGTCACACTATCCAGAACTACGAACTTAAATAATATCGGAGGGGGTGTTCATATCACCAATGGCAGATTTATAATGAACCACCCCGATGCCGCTATAAGAAATAGTAGAGCTCCGCAAGGTGGTGGTATATATGTGCCACCAATAGGCCTAAGTGGTAGCATTGTGTGGATTCAAATAAAAGATGGCATCATAGAAAACAACCATGCAACATCATCGGGAGGTGGGGTGTTTACAGATGGTCACACACGTGATGTGCGTATTATTATAACTGGCGGGCGGATACGTGATAATCACGCAGTAGGTAATGGTGGTGGCCTTGGGTACTGTTGTCGAACAATTACATGGGTTGCTGATAGTGCACAAATTTATAATAATGTCTCAAGCGATGGGGGCGGCATTCATAATGGTACGATGGGCAACAACCACCTCTTTATGCTTGGTGGGGAAATTCGTAACAATATCGCTATTACCAATGGTGGTGGTATTCATCGTGGTACCGGTGCCCTTACTTTTGTTGGTGGCAACATCAGCTACAACCGGGCGGTTAGCACTACTGCCAGCAACGGCAATGGTGGTGGTATTTTTATCGGTACGGGAGCTGCTGCTCAAGTGACTTTTTATGGCGGTTCTATTACCAACAATCATGCATCTGGTAATGGTGGTGGTATTCACCTTGTTGGAGGATTTAACGATACTATCCGTTTTAACATTACCTACCCACTAACCATATCTGGAAACAGAGCACGGTGGAATGGCGGTGGAATTCACATGGCTGGGACATCGCCCATCGATAATACGACTAACACACACTTTCCAGTATGTAATCTTGTAACTATAGTCAACAACACCGCTGGTCTCGATGGCGGGGGAATACTCGTCCAAGGCTCTCGCCATGTGATACTATATGGCGGCACAATTAGCAATAATGGCGGTGCCCAGCCGGTTTACGTAGCTACAGCACCTCACTCAGTGCTTGCACCCAATATAACCCAAACCAATATCAATACCCAGCGTGGTGGTGGCGCGCATGTTGCGTTTGGTGGCACACTAAGAGTTTCTTATGGGCTTATAACAAACAACTTTGCCCTAGGCACGGGGACAACAAGCGGTTATGGCGGCGGTATAAGCGTAGATGTAGGAAGATTATTATTTGAAGGGCAAAGTACAGGTAGCGAAGCATACATTAGAGATAATGAGGCACGAATTGGTGGCGGGGTTTATTTCCGCGCCACTAACAACCTTACCGCCGGTACATTAACTGCCAGCAACACAAGCCCAGTATATATTGTATACAATGAAGCAATATATGGTGGCGGGGTTGGAATAACTTTAGGCGGCATAGGCACAGGAAGCATTAATGAACATATAACAATTAGGGAAAATACGGCAGAGCATAGCGGCGGCGGCATTTTTATGCGCGGAGTCACAACAGCAGCGGCGTCTGAGTTTAATGTGAACGGAAGCAAGATACTAGACAACGATGCCTTGGGTATAGGTGTAGGCGCGGATGCAGGTGGTGGCGGTATTTTTGTTGGCCATAACACAACACTTAACTTACACCCAGGAAGCTTGATTGCATACAACACGGCATATGTTGGCGGCGGTGTACGTGTCTTTGGACGAGGAGGGCCAGGAGGGGGGGGTGGAACGACTACTAGAACCGAGTTTATCATGCATGAAGGTACTATCCGCGAAAACACTGCTTTAGCCGAAAACCTAACACATGGCGGCGGCGGTGTGGAAGTGCATACCTCTGGTGGTACCCTTGGGGCGAACGAAACAGGTGCTTTGTTTACCATGCATAATGGTGAAATAGTAAACAATATATCCTACCGCAGTGGCGGTGGTGTTAATATAAATTCTCAAGCACAGTTTCTTATGCATAACGGTAATATCAACGGTAATAGGGCACGGCAAGGCGGAGGCATATTTGTAGCTAGTCTGCCTTGGACAACAATATCACCACCGGCAACTCGCCTGCCGGCTGTAATAAATGGAGGCGAAATATCTTATAACAAAGCAACAACCACAACAACGGCACAATATGTAGCACGTGAGGTTGACCCTGCAACTGGTGCCGTTACCCCTGGGGTGTACAATGGCAGCGGCGGCGGTATATATGTGATAAGAGACGGGCACATAACCATCGCAAACGCCAACATAACCAACAACCACGCCTACGAAATGGGCGGCGGTATATTCACAGAGTGGTACCAATATGATGTAGCCACCCTTACCGAAGCAGATGTATACACTAATCTAACCATAGCCAACTCCGTAACATTCGACCACAACACCGCAGGCCAAGGCGACTTCACCCCCCCAACCAATGCTTACGATTGGACGGGCATACCCGGCCTTGCTCAAAGTGGCTCTCAAAGTATCCACGATCACCCCATCAACAACTACGACATAAACTTCCGCCGGGAAGCTGTAACAACTATCCCTTTCACATTCCACAAAACCACAGCAATGGTATACACCGCCCCCAACTTAGTAAACATAGCCGATATAACCCCCTTCCTGCTAGAAGGCGCATACTTCTCACTATTCCGCTTCGAGGGTTCTGGCACACCTCCAACCACAGTAATCTACCCCTCTGCCGATTGGGAAAGGGTTTACTATGATGTGCGCAGCACCGGTCTGCTTGCCGACCCCATTACCATGGAGCTTACCCCAGATGGCATCTATCATCTTGTAGAGGTACTTGCCCCATCAGGTTTCCAAACACCTTTTGGCCAATGGCGCATCACTCATGATGATAACGCCCCTGGCGAGTTTGTTATCATCACAGTAGGCGGCTCAGCCCCAAGCTTTGAATATCTGGACGGGTACTTCTATGTAGGTAATATACCGGATTTTGAGCTGCCTCTTACCGGCAGAACTGGGCATAATCAGATGTTATGGGCAGGCAGCTTGGCACTCCTTACAGGCTTTGGTATATGGGCTTATCATAATTTCTTTGCAAGTAAAAAAGGCGAGAAGCACAATAACCAAACTATATAATAAAAGGGGCTGTTCACGTTAAGTCGTAATAAAAAGCCCGTCATCCCGGGCTTGACCCGGGATCCCCTTAGTCCAATGGTTATGGGATCCCGGATTAAATCCTGGATGACGAGCATTGAAATAACGGTATTCTTAACGTGACAGCCCCGTGCCGCTCGACATTCACGGTTTCGAAGGCGTTTGCTATACTTAAATAATACGAAAAAGTGCCTTTGCATTAGCTGTCGTAATCCTCGCGACTTCTTTTGCAGAGGTCTTTTTTAGTTTAGCGATTTCTTCAACAGTAAGCCTTAGCAGGCCTGAGTCATTTCTTTTATCCCGAAAAGGTACCGGAGTGAGGTAAGGGCAATCTGTTTCTATTACCATACTTTCTAGGGGGACTCGCTTCACTACTTCCACCAGGTTTTTTCCTCTAGGGGAGCGATGGGTTACCAGTCCCGTAACACTAATGATATAACCCATTTTTATATAATCCATTGCCATCTCAGGGGAACCCAAATAGCAATGAATCATACCTTTTCCATGACCGTAGTCAGGCATATCTGCCTCTTGCAAAAGATTAAAAACATAGTTGCAAGCATCCCCTGAATGTATTACAACAGGCAGACCCAGTTGCCGTGATGCCTCCAGGTCTTTTTTGAACCAAAATGACTGCTTGCGCACTTCCTCTGGGGTTGGGCGGGTTCTGCGGAAATCCATACCGAATTCACCCATTGCCACTATTTTTTTGTTTTGTGCGCATAATTTCTTGAATCTTGCTACGGATTTTTCTAGCAATTCGTCAATACGGGCTTCTTCTTTGTCGATATCGGCATTTTCTTTGTAATATCCATCGTCCAATATGCTAAGATATACAAAATCATATCGCTTCGCAAGTTGCAGTCCTCGCTCCAAATCCTTGCTGTTTGTGGAGTTAATAATATATTCGACTCCGTTTTTATGCATATCCAGCATAAGCTCATGTCTGTCTCTGTTAAATTTTCGGTCTAAGTAGTGGGCGTGTGCATCAAAGTATTTCATAACTATCCTCCATGGGGTAGAATTTTTATTTTCTTGCTAAAACTCAGATGTATAGCGAATTAATTCGAAATCAGTCCTGCCTGTCGCCGAAAACGCGTTGAAGTGTTCGCGATTTTCGGCTCGGTCAGGACTGTTTCTCATTTAATTCGCTATATTATGCAAAAAATAAGTGATGCCGTCATTATAATGTTCGACTATAATTATCAATACGAAAGTTGGAGTGGGGCTATCATGTTAAGACGTAATCGTGACAGCCCCTCCAAATGCTTTCATAAGGAGGCTTTATGACCAAGAATGTATCAATATTAGGTGGCGGTGCCTCCGGCCTTGTTGCCGCAATCAACCTGGCCCAAATGGGCCACAATGTCACCATACTGGAATCCCAATCCCGCATCGGCCAAAAAATCCTTATTACAGGCAATGGACGCTGTAATCTTTCCAACCTAGCTATAACGCGGGAAAACTACCACAGTGATAATCCTGATGCCGTCCAGGATATAGTCACCCGCTATGGTAGTGTGGCAATTATAGAGTTTTTCAAGTCCATAGGCCTTTTTACCAGAGCCAAAGACAATCTTGTGTACCCCTTAAGCAATAGAGCCTCATCCGTTGTTGACCTACTAAGAGCGGCTCTTCAAAAATACAATGTTGAAATAGTTACGGATTTTGATATAAGGGATGTAGATAGGCATCCTGACGGTTTTATTATTAACAAATCATTTAAAACCGAAAACTTAATCATTGCCACCGGCCTAAAAGCATATAGCGGTACGGATATCGGCCTTAAAATACTGCAAAAATTTGGACATAGAATCAATAAAACATACCCTGCTCTGGTTCAACTCAAATCAAATGACCCCTTTATCAAGGGCCTTAAAGGGGTTAAGTTTAACGGGGAAATAAGAGTATATCGTGGGAGCAATCTACTCCGGGTAGAGCAGGGCGAAATTTTATTTACCGATTACGGTATTTCCGGCATTGCAGTTATGCAGGTGTCATATTTATTTTCATTGTATGAGGATTGCCGGCTGGAGCTTGATTTCTTACCTGATATGGGCGTCAATGAGGTTAAGAAAAATCTTATGTCCATGGAGGATTATTACAAAGGCTCCGCCACCAGGCCTGAGGACTATTTATCAGGCTTACTGGATAAAAAACTTGGGATGCGGATTATTAAGCATACGAGCTCATCCAGCCCTGAAATCCTGGCAAAAAACCTAAAGGCCATGCCAATCAAAATATCCGGGCACAATGGCTACAAAAACGCACAAGTATGCGGGGGAGGTGCCTCCCTTGATGATTTTGATATAAATACATTGGAGTCACACCATGTAAAGGGGCTGTACGCCATCGGCGAGGTCCTGGATGTAGTTGGTGACTGCGGCGGTTATAACTTACACTGGGCTTTTGCTTGCGGCTTATGTGTAAGGATATAAATTATTAATGTTGGGGCTGTCACGCTAAGACGTAATGAAAAGCCCGTCACCCCGGGCTTGACCCGGGGGCCCCCTAGTCTTTCGACAATGGCTATGGGATTCCGGATTAAATCCGGGATGACGAGCCTTGAGATTATGGCATTTTAAACGTGACAGCCCCATACTTTTTTGTATGCTAGGAAATTGCTTCGCAATTTCTGCTGGCGCGGTCGGAAACAAAAGCGGCGGAGCCGTTTTGTTCTTGACAGATGAAATTTACTATGGCAATATATCACTACACGTGTAGTGAAAAGTGTTTTGGAGTGATAACTATGGAATTTAAGTTAAGCGACTCAGAGCTCGCCATCATGCAAATCCTCTGGGATAACGGCGAGACCCGTGCCACAGAAGTGGCGGATATTGCAAAGACCAAGTACGACTGGGAAAAGAATACCGGCTATACCTTTTTACATCGTCTTATAAAAAAAGGTGCCGTGACCCGGCGGGATCCCGGGTTTTACTGTGAAGCCACTGTGGAGCGAGAATCCTTGCTGGCAAGGGAAGCCCGCGAGACGGTAAGTAAGTTATTCAGCGGGTCCATAGGGCAGTTTGTGTCTGCGTTTTTTGGAGGGAAAGCAATTTCCACCGAAGAAAAAGAGCAGCTACAAAAATTAATTGATGAACAGAAATAGGGGGTGACCATGTCTTTCTTCGAAACATTCTTATTTATGAGCCTGACAGGTAGCGTAATGATACTTGCAGTTATGTTTATCCGCCCTCTCCTAAAAAAATGGCGGACTCACGGGGTATTGCTGCTATTATGGTTCGCCGCTTGCGCGCTTTTATTGACACCGTTTCGTTTTACATCTCCCATAAGTGTTTATTACGCCATGGGCAACTTGGCCATCTTTCCGGATGCATCAGGTCAGCCCGTAACTGCCGGGCAATACGTAGCTCCTATATATGGAGAATATCAGCATATTTTCGCCAACACATATGAGCCTACGCAGGTGCTTACTATTTTGTTTTGGATTTGGCTTGTGGGAGCTATATTGGCCCTTATTTATGCTGCTGTTTCCGCAATATTGCTCCACACTCGGTTTAGGGACGCTGTATCCCGGACTGATTTGGACAAATATATAGGCCGAACGGCTGTTGTGTATGTATCATCTTATGCATCAGGGCCATTAACCTATGGTATTTTCCGCCCTCGTATAATTTTGCCATTGTCCGTTGATGAAATGGACGATAACGCCATTGAATATATGCTACTTCATGAGCTCCAGCATATCCACAACCGAGATGCCCTAATAAATTTGATATGGATTTTAGCCCTTGCATTACATTGGTTTAATCCTCTTGTTTGGCTCGGCTGGATTAATCTGCGCCGGGATATAGAAACAAAGATTGACGCGGATGTAGTCAAACTTATTGGTGCCGAGCAGCGTACAGGTTACGCACAAACTTTGCTTAATATGGTTCCTATCCAGCGGACTGTTTTCCCTCTTGCTTTTGGTTCATCTTCCGCCAAGGATAGAATCAAAGGGATTCTCGCCTATCGCCCGGCTACTAAACGTGCTGTGTTCACCTCCCTTGCCATGATGATCTTTTTTATGGCACTTTTTGCTGCTAATCCAGAGCATATTGTCCGAGGAGAGACAACTCTTACCATTACAACCACTGTCATGGCTTCGGATTATGCAGGCATACATCTTTTTAGGGTTGAAACTACACCAAATGCCGGCAATCGGAACACCCAATCATCTGCCTACATCCATAGCGGCTCATTTTACGCGTTCTCGGAAGTTCAGGACTACTTCATCACAAACTATTTAATTGAGGTTGAAGCTGTGCAACAGAACATAGGGCCTGAGTCCGCATACACCATTGATTATGCTTTTGCCCACTCAGGTGGATTTGCTTTTAACTGGCAAGGCTTAAGCATATCTGTTACAACGGAAACGGCGACAGTCTACTATATGTTGATGGACGCATCGACTTTTAATAGTGAAGATATCGACATAAACCGAGCAGTCAATGAACTGACAATCGGAATATGGACAACAGGAATCCGACAGGCAGATAGCAATCACATAACTTTTGGAGGTTAGTGTGAAAGAAGGAGTGCGTGGGGGCGGCGTAGCAGCCCCCACTCGATAAACTTTCATGCCTATTTGTGTCTAAGCGAAGCGAAAGGAATGTGGATTAACATGAAAATTGAAGTTAATAAAATTAGTAAGGTATACCCATCCGGCAAGCAAGCCCTACAGGATATTAATATCCAAATGGAAAGCCCAAATCTAATCGGCATCCTTGGCCCAAACGGTGCCGGAAAAACAACCCTTATGAAGCTGCTTATAGCGGGACTTACCCCCACAAAGGGTGAAATTTTATTAAACAGAAAGAAGCTTTTATCTCAAGAAAAAGAAATGAAATCCCAGCTTGGATACCTGCCTCAGAACTTTGGGCTCTTTGATGAGCTCACCGTCTGGCAGTTTGTCGATTATATGGCAGCCCTCAAAGGGATACAGGATAAGCAGGCTATTGAAACGGTGCTTACTCAGGTTAACTTGTGGGAACAGCGCAAAACTAGAATCAGACGTCTATCCGGTGGTATGCGCCAGCGGGTAGGGATTGCCCAGGCCTTACTTGGCAACCCACAACTCATTATTTTGGACGAGCCTACGGTAGGGCTGGATCCGGAGGAGCGAGTAAAATTTCGCAATCTCTTTTCCGAGATAGCCCAGGATAAAATTGTATTGCTGTCTACTCATATCGTTGAGGATGTGCAGTCTATATGTAATCGTGTACTGGTGCTTAACAATGGTAGAGTCCTCTTTGATGGAGAGCCTGCCGACTTGATTGCCCAAACCACAGGGCATGTAGGTGTTTTTACATCTCAAATCGGTGACCCGGTACCGGAGGGATGCCAAGTGGTTTCAAAGGTAAATACGGCAAAGGGCATTCAGATTCGCATTTTTGCCAATGAGCTACCGGATTTCGCGGAGACAGCCGAGCCTACATTAGAGGACGCGTATCTATACTGCATTGAGAAGGGAGCTGAGGCCCTGTGACCACATTTGCATATTACCGGGTTGAGCTTAAACGGCTGGCATTATCAAGATTTACCTGGATAGCCGCCCTATTGAGTCTACTTGCGCCCCTTTTTGGCTACTGGATGCCCATAACCTTCACGTCTACACTTACAGGGCTTTATATAGCCAATCCTGTATTAATGGGTACCATAGCCGGTGCACTAATATGGGCTGTGCTTACCCTTATCGAATCAAATCGGATACATCGTGCAGGAACTGGAATGCTAATCGACGCCGTTACTTCGCCTATTTCTATGGCCTGGGTCAGGTTGGCGGCAATTCTTACATTTGCAGCAGGAGTTTGGCTTGTTTGTCTGTTGGTTTATATGCCCTACACCATTTTTGCGTTGGGGTCATTTTTCAACCTATTCCTGTATGTAATCAGCTTTCTTGTACTTATGCTGCCAACTTGGTGGATTGCTATTTTACTTGCGTCTGCCCTTAGCCAAATTGCACGGCGTATAGAGCTGGCTGGACTGATATTTGCTGGGTTTGTCATTTTCAGCTTTAGCCCTTTTGTAACAGATGATTATTTCTTCCGCTGGATTAATCCAATTGTATGGACCTTTTCCGATGGTTTCTCCAGTTTGTTTTTTCTTCGGATAGCCTTCTATACTCGCCTGATGTGGTTGGCTCTAGCGGGAGGGCTTTGGGTATTTTCTTTGCTATGTATCCGCCGTTATCAAAAGAACTTATTCGGCTCATTCTTGCGCAGTATGAGAAAGGTGTATCTTCCCATAGGTGCTGGGGTGCTTATCGTCGCGGGTTCTTTATTATGGATATATCAGCCCTTTGTCGACCATGGCCCTGAGGAGTTCGGTTGGGATTTCTCCGTCAACACCAGTGTCTATTCTATGATAAGTGATGTAACATACCGCTTTACCCCAAGGCCTGCAACAGGTCGGCTCCATGGGGTTATCGAATACACATCAACTGTAGGTGGGCGCAGAGGAACCTATGATATTTGGTTTAATCCTGGCTATAGAATAATTTCAATTACCTATGACGGACAGCCTGCGGAATTTCACACAACGGACGAAATCATAGCAGATGCAAGAAGAACGGATTTTATTATAACGGAAAATGACTGGGAAATCTTAATAGTCGAGTTTGAAGGCTTTCCCACAATAATCAGAGCTTTTGCACCTTCCGGCTGGGGGCAGGAAATCAACAATACCAACATCACCCTTAGTAATCACAGTACCATACCCCGTGTCGAAGGGCTTATTATGCCCGAATCCTTTAATCTGGAGCTGACCCTGCCCGATAATATGATTCCTGTTATTAACCATAGATTGGATTTGATGGACTACGAGGTAGTTGATGATGGTACGAAGCTTTGGACTGGAAGGATACGGGATTGGTTTCTACGAATAAACGCCGGGGACTATATCGTGGAATCCTTTGAAGCCGCCGGGATGGATGTGGATTTTATTTTTAGCCAAGCTTACGCACAGATTATGTATGACTTCGAAATCCCACAGGCAATAGCGGAGGTGCTGGATTTTTTCACAGAACGTCTGGGCCGCCTTCATTGGGCACATCTGCCCAGCCTTTCCATGCTTCAAAGCACTGCCCTTATGTTTGGGGGTATCGCGGGCCCAGGCTTTGTAGAATGGGGGGAGTTTATTTTCACCCAGAGAGATTTAGACAATCCCCTTCAAGGGACCAATACCATGGAGGTATTTATCCACGAAATGGTTCATATGTGGTGGGGAGGATTAGGTGTTATGGCTGGCTGGCCGGAGGACGGGGATTTATGGTCCGACGAGGGGCTTACGGTTTACTACACCTATAGATTTTTTTATTACAAATTTGGAGCCGAGTACGCCGGGCGCATTGTGGATGCATGGCAGGCGGCTGTGGATATCCAGAACAGATGCTTCTATTCCAGAAACCCTAACTACTTTGAAAGATTACCGGAACGCTATCGCGCACAAATAAATATGCGCAATAGAAGCACGAACCTCTACGCCAGGATGCCCCTGATGATTTTAAGAGCCGAAGAGTTGGTAGGGGGCCAGGAAGCAATGGATGAGCTAATGTCCCAGGTGCAGTGGCAGTTTGCGGGCAGCGGCAGGTTCTTTACATTGCAGGATTTCCTGGACGCTGTCGGACTTACAGAGGAGGATATAAGCCTTGGGTAAAATATTCAAATACGAACTAAAACGGCTGCTTCTTAGCAAGCTCTATATTGCATTGCTGATTGTTAACGGGATTTTCGCCTGGTATGTACTGTCCGCCGATATAATAATGGGAGTAGCCTTTACTGCACCCTTTTCCATGTGGAGCTTTGGGGGATTTATGGCCGCGGTAATGCCAATGGGAATATTGACCATGTTGTTTTTGATGAGCTTTTATTATTCCACGAATGAGAGGCTGGTGGAAGAGCTCACCACTGCCACACCTGCCCCTAAGCTTAAATACATGTTAGTGCGCAACGGGGTTGTTGCCCTTGGGTTTTTGGTGATTTGCCTGATGGCAGTTGCCTTGAGTGTATATTTTTATGTCAGCATCTTTGGGTTCAGCAATTTTGCTGGGTTTGTACTGCCTGGGATTATAACCGTTTTGCCGGGATTTATGTTTTTTATGGGATTTGGGGCTCTGGCTGGAAGGATTAGGCCGGGGGTTTTATACGCTTTGATTCCTGCTGTGTTTTTAGTGGGATTTGGAGCTGGGCCTGTATTCTTGGATGTCTTTGGCGGGGGATACTACGGCAATGCGCCCCTGGACTTGCCTGTCGGTATTGATGGGGAGCCGGGGTTTGTGCTGAGCTTAAGCTTTATGTTGAGCCGGGTGTTCTTCCTTGTTGCTGGTGGGATTATGTGGTTTATTAGCTTAAGGCCTGGGAAGCAAGAGGTTTAAGCTTCGTACAACACCCCATCAGACATACGATATACCACATCGGAGGCCTCTGCTATTTCAAGGTTATGGGTTACCACAATAACGGCGTAGTTTTGTTCATGAGCTAGCTTCTTGAGAATATTTACAACGCTTTCCCCATTGGCCTTATCCAAATTCCCCGTAGGCTCGTCTGCCAGGATTACCTTGGCTCCTGTAGATAATGCCCGGGCAATAGCCACCCGTTGCTGCTCCCCGCCGGATAAATTTGTGGGATAGCGATTATGTTTTTCTTCGTTTATTTCAACGGACTTTAGCAGCTCTATTGCATGGGCTTTTGTAGCTTTGGTTGCGGATTTATTCATTTCCAGGGGATAGCAGACATTTTCCAGGGCGGTCAATAAAGGGAACAAATGGAACGCCTGAAATATCATGGAAACCTGCTCCCGGCGGTATTTGTCCAAGTCCATGGATTCTAGGTTTGTTTCATCAATTGAGACAATGCCAGAGGTTGGTTTATCTAGCCCGGCCATAATAGATAACAAGGTAGTCTTGCCGCTACCGGAGGGGCCTACTATGGATGCAAATTCCCCTCTGTAAAATGAGGCGGATATATTTTTAAGTACGCCGCTGTTACTGCTTTTATAGCTGTAGTATACGTCTTCGAGTCTAAGCATAATTACCTCCTAATAGCCCATTACGGGCGTATTCGTCACCAGTCAAGTATGAAAAGCGGAATCGCGGCTCCGCCGCTCAATATAGCTTTTGAGTTGCGCGCGCTTCGCGCGCGCTTTCTAAAAACCGGTTTTGGTTTGCCATGGATTGTAAGCCGACAGAGTTATTTTCGTATTAATCCTTTACCTGCAACAGTTCAAGTGGAGCGCGGTTGGTGATTAAAAGCGCTCCTACAGCAGCACCAACCATTGCTCCGGTTAGGTATGGTATTGCTACAACAACAATACCGCTCTCTAACCCGAAAATTACTGCAGCCAAAAGCCCAGCCAATCCGCCAACCATACATAAAATAATCTGCCCAAGCCATAACATAATCTGCGCTCGTGTCTTTTGCATACCCATTACCCGCATAATTGCGGCGTTTTTGGCCGCTTGCAGTAGCAGCATCATTGCGAATCCCGCCCCAATCACAGCAGATACCGCCGCTGTCATAATGGCTAAGAGCCGTAGTAGCTCTGCGTGCCGCTCAAGGGGTGTCACACCAAACCTTAGTTCCTGGTCCCAGACAATAACTCTAAGTCGCTCTAGCCTGGGATACCTGAATGTCCAGAAAGGTATTTCTATTTCTTCCACTACCATATCAAGCTCACGATTAAATGCAGAGTCGATGGCAAACCTCATGGTATAAAACCCTGTAAACTCCCCAAGCAAAGTCTCAAGTGCATCCATCGGCATAACTGCCCCTTCCCGTATCCCACGGGGAAGCCCCATTCCATCATGGATTCCAATTACTACTGCAGGGGTATAATACCATTCCCCTGGGCGGAATAAACGTGGCTGGTAATAAACAATATATGTGTATTCCCCTAGGGCAAGGTTTCGTCTTTCCACAAGCTCTTTGGATATAATTATTGGGATAGGGACATCATCTACAAATGCAAAGCTGTTTTCATTATGGCCGGTTGCAAACTCCACATGCATATTAAAGGGGTCATCTCTCCCCAAGAATCCATCAGATTCCTCTGTCAAATGAGCCAGCTCCCTAACCGCCACCAAAATATCCATTGCTCCAGGCTGCTCCCAGTCAAGATGCTCACTTGTTATAAATACCGTATAGCTTCCCTCTACATATATCTGGCTTATCATTCCAAGCTCTTCAATGGCCCACATATGCATAATAGAAATAATATCCCCTGCCGGGCGCACACTTCTGCCAAGGTCCTGATACAACTGAACTTCGGCGGTGATTATGGTCTCTCCATAAAGTCGGTCTATATCCGCCCTGAGGTTAGCAATAGTAATCTGCAAAGTACCCATGGCCAAAGTAAAAAGCAACGCCACAGTCATACTAAGGAAGGATTTCACCGGTGCACGAAAAATATGTCTGAAAATATGCTTTGCCATTACTTCACCCCCTTGAGAATCGTAAGGACGCTTCTCCTTGCGGTTCGGATGTTGATTGCGGTAACGATGGTAAGCATAGCGGCAAAGATTAGTGCACACATTGCCAGTAAGAGAATCATAGGCGGCAGCGCAGTTTCCATATAAGAAGCAATCAATGCCTCTCGGACAAAAGATATCATGAATCTGCCCAGCTCATTCGCCATAAGCTCCGCAAAGCCCTCAATGGTATCCTGGGTCAACCGGATTGCAAAAGACCATCCCGCAATGCCCCCTGCCGCCACAGCAGGTAGCCCAAAAAGCACCACCGCGGCGATTGACTGTACATAGATGTTCTTTGCCTTACAGCCTAAAGCACGTAATATTGCATATTCTTTTATTCGCTGCCACATAAACAGTGCCATGGCAAAGCCCAACACTAGCAACAACACCACCGAAAATATAACCAGATTGAAAAGACTGGATAACACAATTGCATCAGCCGTAGCCCAAAAACTGCTGCCATCCCGGCCAGTAAACCTGGCCCTTACACCCATTTCTAAAAGAGCATCACGGGTATCCCACAAAAAGGCCTCTTGGTCCCGCTGGTCATGAAGGACAAAGCTGTACCATACAGCAGGTGTGAAGTCCAATCCCCAATAGTCCGGAATCAGGGAGTCAGGGATAAACATAAATTTGTTAAGGGATGACCATCGGGTATTTACAGCCCGGAACCGATAAAAATCATATATGCCAACAACTTCAAGTTCTAATGTAACAACAGGATACCCCCCTGGCTTACTTAAAATTCCCAGCTCCGGAAATGACAATATCGGGACAGGAAGTGGATTCATATCATCGTCATTACTTATTAGATAATACGGGTAATGAATCAAATGCTGCTCGGCGTTTACCGTTATGGTAATAGAATCCCCGATATTGACTTGACGCCTCTCGGCAAAGGTTCTTTCAACAACGATAACGGGGCGGGCGTTTCTATAGTCCTCAATATCCAGCAATCGCCCATACAACAAAGACAGTGGGCCGAGGCCCTCCAGGGCATATGGCAAATACGTCATATCTCTGGTGGTGCGTAAGTAAACCGCTGATTGAACGTGACGGACATATTCCAATGTCTGGCATAACCCAAGGGCGACAGTATCCACTGTTTCCCCGGGAGCCACTGGGATATACCACTGATCCCCAATGAGGCGTATATACTTTGTGATAGTCCTGCTATTCAGTTGCATCCACTCCAAAAGCCAATAGAAAGAAGCATGAAAGAAATACCGCTGACCTATTTCCATATTTTCAAGTGGTGAATCCCACTCATCAGGAAAATCCATACGCAGCCTGAGAATTTGCCCCTCATATAGCCGCTCGGAATAACCCTGCAATACAGAGTCTACCTGTACATATAGGATTTTGTGAGGATAAAATCCAAACGCCCGAAAACCCCAAGGCGGTTGAGTTACAATGCTGACATCCAACAGCTCCCCATAGAAAAAAGAATCCCCGCTGACAAACCCGGCAAAACCCGGCGTCGGCCTAAGGCGAGGCAAAAGATTTAAGTATTCGATAGCAGCATGTTCATAGCGAAGATAACGATAAGCAAAGGACGCACGCCAATAGCGGCTGCCTTCGATGTATGCATTGCTCATACCGACAAGATTACCTTCAAAGCCTCGTCGCCTGTCATAGAAGGCCACATATGGGTTTTGAGCAATGTATTCAATTGCCTCAGAAATATCTGCGGTATTGCCTTCCTGATGAGACAAGAATCCCACAGTTTGAAAAAAGTCCGAAACACTGCTGACCTGGTCCCGGACAATTATGTACTCCACGAATCTAACTACAAAGGCAAAGGACGCCGTGGCAACAAGCAATACCAGCAACATAGTGCGAATAGGCTGACGCCTCATGGATTTGATGAATACGTTTTTTGTCATGGGAAACCTCATTTAACTGTAGTCGTTCATCTTTAAAATGAGCAAGCTCATTTTAAAGGGGAACGATTATATTTACGTATTCCAGTTAAAGTAGCACAGATGCTACATGGGCACAAATGAGGACTTTGACTTGCCCTAGACATAATCAATCAAGGAATTTTTATGCCTTTATAGATTACATGGCATTGTATATTATCACATGATGGCTTTAGGGTGTAATATAGGATGCAATTTACAGCATGAGAAAAAAATGAGTTTGGTTCCGTTATTATATTTCATGAAAAATGCAAAATGGATTAGTTACATAATTTCTAGCAATCTCTGCCCTATTTTTTCTACAATTGGCACAACCAACGCATTCCCCATCGTAAAGTATCTGAATTTTTCGGGCATTCCTGTGTTTGTCCAATCATCAGCAAATCCATTTAGACGTTCACATTCGACAGGCGTTAGGAGCCGCAATCTTCCTGTCACAGCATCTTCAATGACATGAGTACTACGGTTAACACTTGACTCACTGGTCAACATGGTGCGAGCAGGCTTATCCAAGTCATCAGGAAAACACATGCCTCCTTCGCTAAAATAGTATGGTTCACCATTTGGTCGTATTCGGGGTATCTTTTTTGCACCTTTTAAATACTGCCACTTCTTAAGAGAACCATTAAGGAAATATTTTTCATCTACTGGTTCTTTGTGTCGAATCTCCCTAAGTGTTACAGGACGACATTCAGTAGGTATTATTTCTCCAGAGATGACTTGTCCGTTTATCATGATTCCAGAGTTGAAAAGTGGTATTGTATAATCGTTTGATAATGCTATTAAATCAGCATACTTCATTTCATCTATCCATGATACAGAGTTTTTATTATCATTAATTTTATTCTGTGTAGGGAAAATTGACGAAAAGAAACCTTTGCTATATTGTTGACTGTAAATGATGTCTTTGCCTTTGGCACAAACTGACTCCGCTATCTCCATAAAATATTCTGTTGAGTTGCGAAAGGCTACTATGTAAACTCGCCGTCGCCGCTGAGCATACCCGTACTCAGCGGCATTTATGACTCGCCATTCGACACCATAACCCATATCATTGAGACATCTAAGCATAATAGCAAAATCACGCCCGCGTTGACTCCCGGGCGATTTTATAAGACGGTCAACATTTTCCAATACAATAAAGTTGGGACGATGTAAATCAAGTATATCCCTGATATGCCACCATAGAACTCCTTTTTTTCCTTCTATCCCCTGTGCGCCTGTCCTCGCAACAGAGTAATCCTGGCAAGGGAATCCACCGACTAAGAGATTATGAGGGGGAATACTATGTTTGACATTGGCAATATCCTCATTTACATGATTGCACGAAACTCCAAAATGGGATACATAGCAGTCAAAGGCATGTTGCACCTTTTTGCCAGGTTCCCATTGATTGGCCCATATTGTTTCAAATTTATTTGAGCTAAGTTCGAGACCGACGCGAAAGCCCCCAACACCTGCAAACAGCTCAACAACCTTTATTTTGTTTAGTCTCATTACTCTCACCAATAATAATATAGCATATTTTATTTAGAGGATCAAGAGTTCACTTCTTCATATGAAACATCTATTCACATGGGAAAGGAATGATTGGAAATGGATTCTTTTCAATTAACAACAAAGATAGCGGTATTTACACATGGGCGCAAAGCGATTGGAATACCACTGGGCGTTATTGATAAAACCGGACGACTAAAAACCGGAAAAGGTGCTGTGGGAACCATGATTGAAGAATCCTGGTTTGGAATTAAACCAAACAATGATCCTGAACCGGATTTTCCAGAAGCAGGGGTTGAGTTGAAAGTAACCCCATATGTAAAGAGTAACAATGGAATTCGCGCTAAAGAAAGATTGGTCTGCAACATAATTAACTACATGGAAGAACATAGCGATACATTTGTAACGAGCAGTTTTTGGCATAAATGCAACACACTGCTTATTATGACATATATGCACAAAGATGGCGTTGATAAAAGGGATTTCGAAATTGACGAGGTTGTCTTGTTCAATTTTCCAGAAAGCGACTTGGAAATTATTATTCACGACTGGGAAACCATTATGACAAAAATACGGGCAGGCAAAGCTCATGAGCTATCGGAAGGTGATACCCTATACCTTGGAGCTTGCACGAAGGGGAAGAACTCTGCAACTGTGCGTCATCAGCCGTTTTCAAGTATTCCAGCAAAGCAACGGGCATACTCGCTTAAACAATCCTATATGACATCTATTATTAATAGATACATATTTGGAGGAGAAGCTGACGAATACGTAGTTAAAGACCCAGAACTGTTGAATGAACAAAGCTTCCAAGATTATGTTTCGAAGAAGGTGGCACCATATATTGGATGGACCCAAGAATCATTGCTATTGGAATTCGGACTTGATGATATAGCAAAATACACGCCCCCATCTATAGGCTTAATACGTGGGCGTGAAAGTTGCAAAAATATCAATGAACGTATACTGGCCTGTATGCTTGGTGTCAAAGGAAGAATAGCAGCAACAGACGAGTTCAAAAAAGCTAGCATTATCCCAAAGACAATTCGCATTCAAAGAAATAACCGCATAAAAGAAAGCATGTCTTTCCCAACATTCCGGTTCGGTGAAATTATCCAGGAAGAATGGGAAGAATCCAACCTTATGAGTTATTTAGCACCAGCCATATTCCTGTTCGTTATTTTTAAAGAAAACAATTTAGGTGAGTATGTATTCGAACGAGTCAAGTTTTGGAATATTCCTGTCACTGACTTAGATGAAGTCGAAAAAGTATGGCACCGTACCGTAGATACTATTCGGCGCGGCGTTAAATTAACTATTCAGGGAAAGCGGGTGATAAATGATTTACCTAAATCTACAGACAACCATGTAGCGCATATCCGCCCGCATTCATCGAGGAGTGCATATCGTTTTGATGATGTGGTAATCGGAAAACTGGGAGATGCGTATGAGCTCCCTGATGGCAGATGGATGACAAAGCAATGCTTTTGGTTCAACAACAGCTATGTTGAATCTATTATCAAAGAATAGTCTTGTGTATCAAAATCCACGCATCTCAATCGGCTGGACTCATACATTTGCATCACCCAGCCACATCCAGCCTATGCAACCCCTTCACCCCAACCAAAACCCCAACAACCCCAATAACCAACGACCACCCAGCAAACACTAGCAATCCAACCAACAATCCCCAGTCAGGTGCTCCAAGAAAAAACACTGCCATCATCCCAACCCAGCCAATCAGCACACAAACAAACACCGTCAGAGTAGCGACCGCCGTCTGCCCTGCCTTTGTTGTTGCATTAAACATGCACACTGTTGCAGCCCTTACCCCCAGCACCATAAATGAGCAAGCCACATAGGCCAGCATTGTCGCAATTACTATTACCAGAGAAGTACAGGATATTATCCCTGCCGGGCCAAATACAAAAATCGTTGCGATACATACATAAATTATCCGGGACATAGACACCCACAACAGTTTTCGCAAGGGACTGTCCGGTGAAAGATAAAAATACGGGCTGCTAAACTCCTTAAATCCTCGGTCAAATTGGGGATAAATCGCCATCCCAAAAACCATGGGAGCAAGCACCGCCAATATATTGCCGCTAGGGACGCCGATTAACATGTATGCTGCGGACAAAAACACTATTCCCCCGTCAAAGCCGCGAGCGTATAGCCCCCAAAGTATTCCAAAGGCCACCCACAGGAATATTCCTGTGCCCAATATCCCTATCCGGCTGGTTCTTGCCGCTTCCAGTTGGTGCTTGTGGAAAAATGCCCCTGCGCCTATTTTTCTGGTTGTGAAGTCGGCGGCACCAGGGAGATCAAGGGCTTCGATTTTCACAGGCAAATCGATTTCGGATATGGACGGTGGTTCCGGGACCTCGGCTACAACAGCTGGTGCCAATGTTTCCTCATAGAAATCCGGCTTAGACCTATATATTACACGGAAAAAATAGCAGCCAGCTACCAGCAACAGACTGGTATACAACAGCCCCCAGTGTACCTGACCGACAATAAAACTATACGCTCCTGCCATTGCCCATCCCACCAATGGAGTGAGGTCAAAAATCGGTGATTCCAGCAGGCCCACTAAACCATAAGCCCAATCCCATCCTCCTCTATTGGCATAAAAAAGATATACCCCGGCAAGCAACAGCATCCAAAAAAGGCCTATCCAGCGGAAGGCTTCTTTATATGCCACGAATAAATACATGCCAAAAAGCTTGCATACAAACATTAATATCAAGGCATAAAGCCCTGCAAGGAGAATATTGGAAAACGGAGTCTCCGCACGAAGAAATGATACAAAAATAAAAATCGTTATAGAGGAAAGGGCAATAAGCAGCATCCCACCCACCCGTTTCATCAGCCCGCTAAGGAGAACAGTCCGGGGCAGAATAGGTGCTGTGAAGATGAGATTCACATCCTCCATCCCAAAGGACCCGCCGCCGCTAAATCTCCCGGCCCAGTATGGCACGAAGAACACAACAAACATCAGCCCCTTAAACATCAGCGGATCCATAGGCCCCCGGAGGTTGACTCCGGTAACTGCCCCAAGCACCAAAATCCCAATCAAAAACAGCAGACCCAGGGTCTTTGTCAGCAACTTAGGACTTCGCAATGCTTCTAAAATACGATTTTTTAGGCTGCGGATATAAAGATAGGCTAATGCATTCATTCTTGTATCCTCTTTCGTAGTAAAAATGGCGAATATGATTGCGAATCACTGCATATATAGCAATAATAGCTCATAAATCAAATTTAAACCTTTACCAAAAACGACAAAATTCCGACGTGATTTACGCTAAGTATTCTCAGTAAGCTCCCGCTCTTCGAATAGGGAGAAATAAATATCCTCAAGAGTCTCTGCTTGCTCTGCCCGGCGGCATTCTCTTACCATTTGGCCTTTTTTCATTATAAAGGTCACATCCCAGGAGGCCTCTACGGTGTCAATCATATGGGTGCTTACAAGTACGGATTTCCCTTGCTCCCGCATTTCTTCAATGGCTCGCTGCAATTGGCGTATGCCGTGAGGGTCCAGGCCGCTTAATGGTTCATCGAAGATTATCACCTTGGGGTCAGGGAGCATGGCACAGCATATACTTACCTTTTGTTTCATGCCCTTGGATAGTTCCTTGCCCAGCTTGTTGGCCTTGTCGTTTAATTCGAAACGAGCCATCAGGGCTTCGGCCCGAGTTCTCCAATTTTCATCCATGCGATAGGCCCGGGCGATAAACTCCATATGCTCCGCTACAGTCAGCATTGGATACGGCACAGGAATCTCAGGGGCATAGCCCAGCACCCGCTTGGCCTCTAATGAGCGGTTTACGTGGCCGTCTACTGTGATGCTACCACTAAAGCGTAGCAACCCACAGATAGACTTGATTAACGTGGATTTACCTGCCCCGTTTGGCCCAAGCAAAACCCCAAGCTCACCGGCTCTAAGCTGCAAGCTAATATTATCATTGGCAACCAGCTTGCCGTATTTTTTTGTCAGACCTTTTACATCAATCATCGTTTTACCCTCTATCGTCAAGTTTCCGTTGGATGCTCTTTAAAAAACCGCAAATCCAGCGATTTATGGCAGGATTAATTGTTGTCTCGTTGCTATTTACGGCAAAATTGGTGCTGATATCCGTCATATCGTAGAAATAAAGCATGTCCACCAACCGGAGTACCCCCATCAAAAAGGTGGAAAATGTAATCTCTGCATCCAGGTTGCCGTCCAATGTGATTACATCGAAAAGATCCGGCCGGGTACGCACTTCCGCCATTACAGTAGGATGCAATTCAGCATGGTCTTTATGGCGCTTGTATACGATTGTCAAGCTGTCGTCGGCACGCTTGCGGGCCAGTAGTCGCTCGATGATTTTTTCTATACGACAATGGATATCTACAACAAGTACACGCCAATTATTGTCTTTGATAAACTTGATTAAATCCAAAACCTGTTGACGGTTACGGGGGTACCCATCAATAAGACCAGGGGTATGAGCCATTGCAAATTCCCTAAATATCTCACTAGTGATGGCATCACCTACCAATACACCTTGTTCTGTAAGACTTTTAATCTCAGGGTCTTCTTTGGCCTTTCTGCGGAAAATATCTCCCATGCTGGCAGAATGGAGATTTTCCAGCCAATAATGCTTAATATTGCCTACAAGAGTACCTTTCCCCCCACCGGATTCCCCCAGCAGGATAATAAAGTCCCATTTTTCTAGTAATAGTGGTTTGCGGTTTGTGTTCATTTTGTTCCTCCCTTGGGTTTATAATAGTCGTCCATAATCTCGGCGGGCATAAATCACCCTTGCAATAACTGCCTTTTTCGCATATTCGTCTATCCAGTAGAACATTATATAGTTCTTAATCATCTGCTTACGATACTCCCTCTTTAAGGGTCTTGCAGTAAAGTGAATCAGGTTGATATATGGAAATGCTGCCAGCCTTGCCCCTGCCTCTATCATTTCTAGTGCCAAAACTTCTGCGGCTTCCGGGTTACATAGCTCTTGTGAGATATAGATTGCAATATCAACCATATCTTGTTTTGCAATAGGCAGATACTCTATTTCATACATATGGTCAGCCTCCGATAACTTCTTTCATCGCGGCAAGTACATCTCTTGAGGAGTATCTTTTGTCGGTATGTTCTGCTTCGCGCTCCGCCTCCAGTAGTTTATGATAGACATCGCTTTCAAACTGCATATTTTGAAATGCATCCATACTGAGAACAACCATGTTTCCGTAACCGTTTTTTGTAAGAAACACAGGTTGTGCTGTTTCGTGTACGGTTTTTGATATTTCTGCAAAATTGTTTCTTAAATCCGACACGGGTCTGATTAGGTTCATGATTATCACCTCTAGAGATATTTTAGCGCAATTACGCTAAAATGCAAGCAACGCAATTTATTTGGCATTGATACAAGTTCTCATGTATAATGCCATAAATAATATTAGGGAGTGATTGCTATGGCTTATTTCTACGAGCAGGAGTCACGCACCTTCAATGAATTTTTGTTGGTGCCTGGGTATTCTGGGGTGGAGTGCATTTCGGGTAATGTATCACTCAAAACCCCACTGGTAAAGCACTTGCGCGGGTCCGCGCCCTCACTTTTTATGAACATTCCGCTGGTTTCGGCAATAATGCAATCGGTCTCTGATGATACAATGGCCATTGCACTTGCCAAAGAAGGCGGAATTTCTTTTATTTACGGCTCCCAAAGCGTAGATGCTCAGGCGGCAATGGTGAGGAAGGTAAAACAGTACAAAGCCGGATTTGTGCCTAGCACATCCAATGTAAAGCCTAGCGATACATTAGGGGATATCTTGGCCCTTAAAGAAAGAACTGGCCATACCACAGTGTCCGTAACGGAGGACGGCACTCAATCTGGCAGGTTTGTAGGCTTGGTAACAGACAAGGATTACCGGGTCAGCCGCATGGCTCCAGAGACCCCTGTTTCGGATTTTATGGTTCCTTTCGAAAAGCTAATCTGCGCTGAGGACGGCGCGACCATCAGCCAGTGTAATGATATTTTGTGGGAGCATAAGCTCAATGCCCTGCCGGTAGTAGACAAAAACGGGCGACTTGCTTCCTTTGTGTTCCGCAAAGATTATGTAATGCATAAGGACAACCCACTGGAATTGTTGGATACAAAAAAACGCTATGTGGTAGGGGCAGGCGTAAACACCCATGACTATGATGAGCGCATTCCTGCCTTGGTAGAAGCCGGAGCGGATGTGCTTTGTATAGATTCCTCTGAGGGTTTTACCGAGTGGCAAAAGCGTACCCTTCAATTTGTACGGGAAAAATACGGCGACGAAGTAAAAATCGGTGCTGGCAATATCGTATGCAAGGAAGGTTTTCGATTCCTGGCAGAAGCTGGTGCGGATTTTGTAAAGGTAGGCATTGGCGGCGGTGCCATTTGTATTACACGGGAAGCCAAAGGTATAGGCCGCGGCCAAGCCACTTCCATTATAGAGGTAGCAAAGGCTCGTAACGAATACTTCGAAGAAACAGGGATATATGTGCCCATCTGCTCAGACGGCGGTATAGTCCATGATTATCATATAACCTTGGCACTGGCTATGGGTGCCGACTTCTGTATGCAAGGCCGGTACTTTGCGAGGTTTGATGAAAGTCCCACCAACCGAGTAATGGTGGGGGGCAACTATATGAAGGAATACTGGGGTGAAGGAACGGAAAGGGCCCGAAACTGGCAGCGTTACGAGGCAGGAGGAAACTTACCCTTCGAAGAAGGCGTAGACGCCTATGTACCTTACGCTGGCAGTCTCAGGGAGAATCTCGCGACAACTTTGCGCAAAATCAAAGCCACCATGTGTAATTGTGGAGCGTTAAACCTACAGGAATTTCAAGAAAAAGCCCGTCTGACCTGTGTGTCACCTAGCAGCATAGTGGAAGGCGGAGCCCATGATGTTTATTTGAAGGATACCTATGGGAATCAGTGAAGACTTTATGACTGAGGCTCTAAAAGAAGCTCGCCGCGCCTATGACCTAGAAGAAGTCCCAATAGGCTGTGTAATCGTGCGGGACGGTAAAATAATCACCCGGGCCGCCAACGAACGGGTGACCCGGGGCAATGCCCTCGCCCATGCGGAGATTCTTGCAATAGGCCAAGCCTGTGAAAAAGTGGGGGATTGGCGACTGGAAGACTGTGCAATTTATGTAACCATAGAACCCTGCCCTATGTGCGCCGGAGCAATAATCCAAGCCCGTATACCCACAGTAGTATATGGGGCAAAAAACCCAAAGGCAGGCTGTGCCGGGTCTATTCTTAATATATTGGAAGAGCCAAGATTTAACCATCAAGCCCAGGTCATTCCCGGTGTACTAGAGGATGAATGTGCCAGCATAATGCGGGAGTTTTTCCAACGATTCCGCTAAAAATCTACGTCCAATCGCCTTTGGCCCTATCATCAAAACCGCCCCTATCAGTAAGGAGGCTCCCATGCCCAGAAATAAAAACCCGGAAGAGACCGTAAAAAAGATTCTGGAAGTATCCCTACAGCTTTTCCTGGAAAAAGGCTATGACCAAACCACGGTTTTGGATATTGTGAATAACCTAGGAGGGCTGACTCGGGGGGCTTTTTATCATCATTTCAAGTCCAAGGAAGATGTGCTGGAGGCTATTTTTTCCGAAGATTATTTCAACAGTCATCCAATCAAAAGAGCACAGGATGCAAAGGTGGAAAGCGGCTTGGAGCGGCTTAAACTAGCCCTCAAGTACGGTATGGGAGCCAATTTTGAACACAGTGAGGTGGGCGATACAACCAGATTAGCCCTTCAATTAATGCAAAAGCCCCGCTTCTTAGCCGAGCAGCTAAAGGGAAACCGCGAAGTGGCAGCACTGCTGGTGCCTATGATGGAGGAGGGCATGGCTGACGGGTCAATAAAGCCCGGAAATGCAAAAATCCTCACGGAACTAATGCTGCTGCTGCTCAACTTTTGGCTAATCCCGGATATTTTTCCTTGTGATATGGAAGAGACTTTAGTCAAAGCAGAGATGATTGAAAAAATATGCAAAGAGCTACTGGGGTTCGAGTTATTCGACGAGGAAATAGAAGCATTGTTCATGAAAGCGGCGGAAATGTTTGGCTGGCCTTCTTATGAGTAGAATAATGTGGTATATTGCAAATCCAACAAAATCCATTACTCGTCATTGCGAGCGTAGCGAAGCAATCCAGGGATGCGTGAAGACTGGATTGCTTCGCTACGCTCGCAATGACGGATTGTTTTCTGGAGGCACTAATGAAAAAACTTGCGCTATTAATTATCCTTCTTCTAGGGCTTTTGGTCCTGTCCGGCGCAACTACGTTAAGCACACCTGCCACCATCCGCATCGGCCTCACCGGCAATTTTTCCAATCGTGACAGCATTCATATTTCCAATACCCATATAATCGCCGGGTATGATAATCATGGTGCATTTCAGGCCTCTTCTCAAGTATTCAATTCGTTGGGCGGTTTTACTGTCCGTATCACAGGGGGAGTTGTGGCCCTATATAGTGGCAATGCCCAGGTCTTTGCTTTTACGGATACCACCCGTGGTGCTCAAGTCAGAGATTCCGCTGGCGGACAAATCAGGCTGGGGAACTATTCCTATCGGGGAGTCATTGAGTTTAGACCTTCCAGCGGCCGTATAACCGCCATCAATGTAATTTGCCCTGAGGAGTATCTTTTCGGGGTGCTTCCCATGGAAATGTCTCATTCCTTTCATATGGAAGCTCTCAATGCACAAGCCATTGCCTCCCGCACCTTTATGATGTACCGTATGAACGCAGGGGAACATACCCATCAGGGTTTTCATCTTTGTGACGGTACTCACTGCCAGTCATACCGTGGCTCAAGCCGGGAACACGCCAATACTACCCAAGCTGTCAATGATACCCGTGGGCTGATGATTTATCATAATAATGCTGTAATCCTTGCGGTGTATCATGCCTCCAGCGGCGGCTCAACGGATAACTCGGAAAATGTATGGGTGCAACGCAGGCCATATTTGCGAGGTGTGCGGGATATTGCAGAACATGACCCGGTAGTATGGAATCGCACCTTCACATGGGCACAGCTTAACACGGCCCTATCACAAGCCGGTGCTAATATCGGCACGGCAATGGGTATGTCTGTTACCCAAACCGGGGCATATGGCCGAGTACAGGAACTTACAATTCAGGGCACAACCGGCCAATGGCAAGTAAGAGGTGAGGCAATACGTACCTTTTTCACGCCCATTGGTGGTGCGCTTATGAGCAGAAACTTTTACATAGCCGGAGCGAGTGTCTCCTCGGCTGTGTCGGTAACAGACGGGCGCGGAGTTGTGAGTTCAAATTTAGGCTCATTGCTTTGGCGTAACCAGCAAGGAGCGGTGCTTCCTGTTCCCGCCGGAGGGGTATATGTATATGACGGCATCAATTTGCGCCAAGTGGATGGGAGTGCGGCCCAGGCTGTTACCACAGGCACAGGTGTTACCCTCAACGGCCGAGGCTGGGGTCATGGCGTGGGAATGAGCCAGCGAGGAGCCCACGGAATGGCCAGGGCAGGATATACCTATCGAGAGATATTGTTACACTACTATACAGGAGTGACAATACGATAAAAACTGCGTCCTCCGGCTGAGGGCACGATAGAATGGAGATACGATGAATAAACAAGACTTCTATTACGAACTACCCAAACACCTAATAGCCCAAACACCTGCGGCTCAACGGGATGGTTCCCGCCTAATGTGCCTTGACCGCAAAACAGGCAAGGTACAGCACGCAATGTTCAAAGACATTGTATCCTTACTTAACCCTGGGGACTGTATCGTAATCAACGATTCCAAGGTAATCCCAGCAAGACTGCTAGGCAAAAGCGGCGATGCACAAGTAGAAATGCTGCTACACGAAAGACTTGAAGATGGCCGTTGGAGTGTGTTGGCCAAACCAGGCCGTAAGGCCAGGGAAGGTGACACTTTGGTATTTGCCGGTGGACAGCTCAAGGCCCATGTACAGGAATTAATTGAAGACGGCCTACGGGTAGTAGCCCTGGAGCATGAAGGGGACTTGGAGCCCCTGTTAGAGGAAATAGGGGAAATGCCATTACCCCACTATATAGAAGAAAAAGGCGGAGACGATTCCCGCTATCAAACAGTATACGCCACCCACAGTGGCTCAGTAGCCGCCCCAACGGCAGGGCTGCACTTTACAGACGAAGTCCTGCAAGCCATAGAGGCCAAAGGGGTAAAAATTGCAAGAGTGACTTTGCATGTAGGGATAGGCACCTTTCGCCCGGTAAAAGAAGATGATATCTCCAAGCACCACATGCATAGCGAATACTGCCGGGTTGAGCCGGAAACCGCAGATATAATAAACCAAACCAAGGCCTCAGGGGGGCGAGTGATAGCCATAGGTACCACCAGCTGCCGTACATTGGAAAGCCGAGCAGACGAAACCGGCAAAGTGCAGGCAGGGGCAGGCAAAACGGATATTTTTATCTTCCCAGGATTTGAATTTAAGGCTATAGACGGCCTGCTGACTAATTTCCATCTGCCGGAATCTACACTGATTATGCTGGTGAGTGCCATAGCAGGAAGGGAAGCGGTACTGGCGGCTTATGAGGAAGCGGTTAAGGAAGAATATCGGTTTTTCAGTTATGGGGATGCTATGTTAATTGTGTAAATGACATGAAAAAGGGGCTGTGCACTTTTGTGCACAGCCCCTTGTAATTTATTATTATTAAATCTGCATCGCCTTACTAACTTCCTCGGCAAAGTTCTCTTCCTCTTCTCAATACCTTCGCCCTTTTCGAAGCGGTCAAACTGGACTACTGTTACATTGCCTACTGTTTTCAGGTACTGGGCGACGGTCATTTCACCGTCTTTTACATATTCCTGGTCTACAAGGCAGATTTCTTTAAGCATCTTGTTGAGGCGGCCTTCTACCATTTTTTCAGCTATATTGGCGGGCTTGCCTTCTGCCATGGTTTGCTGGACTAGGATTTCTCTTTCCTTGGTCAGATATTCCTCTGGAACACTGTTGCGGTCCACGAATTGTGGGGACATTGCGGCAATTTGCATACATACATTGCGGCCTGCTTCTACTACTGCGTCAGATACATTATCCGCTGTCAGCTTGAGCATTACGCCAACTCGGCCTCCACCGTGGATATAGTCCACGACTACACTGCCGGCCTCAACTTCATAGCGTGCAAAGCGGCGCAGATTAATGTTTTCGCCGATTTTTGCAACTAGTTGTGAAAAGGCTTCGCTTACTGTTACGCTAGGGTCGGGTGTCCATTTTTCTTGTAGCAGCTCCTCTGCTGTTTCTGACTTTGAGGCAAGGGTTTGGGCGGCTACGTTTTTTACGAAGGCTATAAATTCATCGTTCTTGGCAACGAAGTCGGTTTCTGAGTTTACTTCTACCAAAGCACCTTTTCTTCTGTCATCAGAAAGGGCGGACATTACCATACCTTCGGCTGCTATGCGGCCGGCTTTTTTTGCTGCGGCAGCAAGACCTTTTTCCCGAAGGATTTCTGTTGCACGAGTTATATCGCCATCGGCTTCAACCAAAGCGTTCTTACAAGCAGACATACCTGCGCCGCTTAATTCGCGGAGTTCTTTTACCATTGCTGCTGTTACTGCCATTGTATACACCTCTCTAAAGTCATAAGATTATTCCGTATAGGTTTCTTCCTCTACATATTCGTCATCTTCGTAGTATTCAACATCTGCGCCTTCGGCCTCGGGGTCGTCTACTTGCTCCCCTTGCTTGGCTTCGATTACTGCATCGGCAAGTTTGCCTGCAATCAGCTTAACGGCGCGGATTGCGTCGTCATTGCCTGGGATTACATAGTCTACCTCGTCCGGGTCACAGTTGGTGTCTACTATTGCAACAATGGGAATGTTCAGGTTGCGGGCTTCTTGGATGGCGATGCGCTCTTTGCGGGAGTCCACGATGAAGATTACATCAGGGACACGCTTCATGCCTTCCACGCCGCCTAGGTTTCTTTGCAATTTTTCAAGCTCGTGCTCAAGCTTGGCAACTTCCTTTTTGGGAAGAAGAGCCATGCGGCCGTCTTCCTGCATCCTTTTTAGCTCTTTGAGCCTTTGGACTCTAAGCTGCATGGTCTTGAAGTTGGTAAGCATACCCCCCAGCCAACGCTCGTTGACAAAGTACATGCCGCAGCGTAATGCTTCTTCCTTAATGGATTCTTGGGCCTGCTTCTTGGTTCCGACGAAGAGCATTTCGCCACCGTCGGCGATGATTTGGCTTACCGCACGGTAAGCATCGTCAATTTTGCGGACGGTTTTTTGCAGGTCTATGATATAGATTCCGTTCCGCTCGGCAAAGATATACTCTGCCATTTTTGGGTTCCAGCGTCGGGTCTGGTGGCCAAAGTGGACACCGGCCTCGAGTAGCTGTTTCATGGAAATTACGGCCATTAGGCACCTCCTGGTTTTTCCTCCACAGGCTGTGGTTTTTGCCGATACAAACCAGAAAATTTCTGGCACCTGGTCGGCACATCCTGTGTGTGTAGTTTTTTGCTACAACCTTAGGATTATAGCGGGTTGTAATCATGTTGTCAAAATTTACTCCTCCCACCTCAAAGCTCGGGTTATGGCTTTTTTCCATCCAACAATCAATCCTTGGCGAGTTTGAGTATCCATTTGAGGCATGAAAACTTGCTCGAGTACGCGATTGCCCTTGATTTCATCTGTACTTTGCCAATATCCCACTGCAAGCCCAGCAAGATAGGCTGCCCCAAGAGCGGTAGTCTCTGTTACTTGAGGCCTCACCGTTGGCACTTTTAGCATATCTGCCTGGAACTGCATAAGAAAATTGTTGGCACTGGCACCACCGTCTACTTGCAATGCACTCAAAGGAGACCCGGCGTCCGCCGCCATTGCTTCCACTATGTCAAGGGTCTGGTAGGCCATGGATTCAAGGGCGGCCCGTACAATATTGGCCTTTCCCGCCCCTCGGGTCAAACCTACTATGGTGCCCCTGGCATAGGCATCCCAGTGGGGTGCCCCCAGGCCTACGAAGGCCGGCACAAGGTAGACACCGCCTGTGTCTGCAACAGATTGGGCCAGTTTTTCCGTTTCCTGGGCAGTTTTTATCAGACCAAGTTCATCCCGCAGCCACTGTACAACGGCACCGCCGATAAAGACGCTGCCTTCCAGGGCATATTGGATTTTTTCTGAACATGACGCCGCCATGGTAGTGATAAGCCCATGCTTGGATTCCACTGGGGTGGAACCAGTATTCATTAGTAGAAAGCAGCCGGTGCCATAAGTGTTCTTAGCCTGCCCTGGCTCAAAACAGGCCTGACCAAATAGCGCAGCTTGCTGATCGCCTGCGATACCCGCGATTGGGATACTGCCGCCAAAAATATCCGTTTCTCCGACATACCCTGATGAGGTCACGACATTGGGCAATATCTCTACTGGAATACCCAGTTTCGTAAGAATCTCGTCATCCCACTCCTGATTATGAATATTGTAAAGCATGGTTCGTGAGGCATTGGTATGGTCTGTGGCGTGGACTCGCCCTTTTGTGAGCTTCCAGATTAGCCATGTATCCACTGTGCCGAAGAGTATGTCTTTTTCTTTTGTATCTGGGATATTATCTAATAGCCATTTGACCTTGGTTGCGGAAAAATACGGGTCAAGCTTGAGGCCGGTTTTTGATTGGATTACTTTTTCATAGCCTTGTTGTCGCAGCTCGTTGCAAAGGGGAGCTGTGCGACGGCATTGCCATACAATGGCATTGTGAATAGGCTTGCCTGTGGCACAGTCCCAGATAATAGCCGTCTCACGCTGATTGGTAATACCGATTGCAGCTATGTCCTTGTAGGTGAGCCCGGCAGATAATAAAGCCTCGTGGCCTACCAGCACCTGAGTTTGGTAGATTTCCTCCGGGTCATGCTCTACCCAGCCTGTCTGGGGATAGATTTGTGTGAATTCCCGTTGGGCTACGCTTACTATTTTGCCCTGGTGGTTAAAGATGATGCAGCGGGAAGAGGTGGTACCTTGGTCTAAGGCCATTATGAATTTCATGGAAATCTCCTTTCGCAACAACAAAGGGGTTGTCTGTAAATGACAGCCCCCTTATTTTACTTCTGTAAATCCACTCGTACAATCAGCATTTCATTTTCTATATAGGCGAAAATTTGCCCACCCATTTTTTCTGTTAGCTCTTTAGCTATTGCTAGCCCCAAGCCGGTGCGCTTATGGGTCCTTGCGGCATCGGCTGTGTAGAATCTATCGAAAATTCGGGATATTTCCAAATCCTGAAGGCCGTCGGCTTTGTTTATTATTTCGATGCGATTGCCTGTAAGACCCACCCGCAGATATTCTTTACCATGTACATATGCGTTTTTAACCAAATTTTGCAGCACACGCTTTAGGGCGTCTTCATCACAGAGACAGTACTCGGGTGAATCCGGGATGTGTGCCTCTACTATAAAGCCCTTGGCTTCCAACTCGATATAGCTGCCCGTTAAGGCCTCCCGTAGTATATTCCCGATATTGCTCCTCTTCACAGAGACTTTCTCCTCCATAGCCTGGGAGAAGGCAAAGAGATTATCCATCAAACTTGCCAGAGTATCTAACCGGCCTTTGATTATTTCCAAATATCTGGAATCGCCCTTCATCATCTGTAAATATCCCATCGCCGATGTCAGGGGCGTTCGCAGGTCATGGGATATGTTTATGATGGCTCGCTTAAGATCCTCTTCTGTGCGCTGGGTGGTCATAAAATCCCGGCGGTTTTTTGTCAGCAAATTATTTACACTTTGGATAAAAGCAGTGATATCTTTATCAAAAGTCTGGGTTGTGAGCTTGGCGTTGGTGTCGGAATTAATGATTTCATCCAGTCGCAATGACAGTTGACGGATATCGTTTTTTAGCCGCAAAAACTTAATCAGCACAATTGCCAACAATATTGCCAATAATCCGCACACAAACCCCAGTGCAATCATTTTATTTCCGACCTCCTGAACAAGGCAATACCTCCGATGGTGCTGCCTACTAGGAAGAATGCTCCAATCCCCAAGGCCCGTAGGATTTCTCTAGTTTCCATATACGGTAGATACGCCAAGGCCATAATATTGCCAAGCATTTCATATTCCATAAGCCATTCAAGATTAGTGTTTATCAATACCACCATGCTTAGTATAAACAGCGGCACAAAAATAAAAGCGATAAAGCCTCCATTTACAGCAGCAACACGTTTGGTGACAAAAGCCAAAAACACTCCAACACCGATAAATGCAAGTAGTAACAGAAGTTGGGCCGAGAATATTTGCAATAAGCTTATCCAATGTCCGGCTGGGGCGGGGCCCCCATATCCATTTATTATCATAGCGATAACAGTGCTAAATCCTATATAGACCAGCATCAGTAAAAAGCCTATGACAGAGCTTAGAATCAATTTTGAAAAGTACAGCTTTGTCCGGGATACCCCCCAGGCAATATCATTTTTAACCGTACCATGTGAGAAAATTGCCCCTGCCACAATAACAATAACTGGCAGCAAAAAGAATACGAAATTTTCCATTTGAGTGGCAATTAACTGAGGGGTGGTCACGCCAGTCACCGCCATACTGGGAACAAGTTCATCTATCACGGCCTCGGGCATAGTAATGGTAACCACACCGGTTTGAAATGCATTCATAGAAATGACCATCAGGATACAGTTAGCCAATAATACAATTAATGTGATATATAGGGCCTTGCCTCGTAAAACTCGATAAATATCTGCACGTATTAAATTAAGCATTATTTTGCACCTCCGATAGTCTTTGTGTAGTAGTCTTCAAGGCTGTCGCCTACTGATTTGAATTCGGATATCCGTATGCCTTCTTGGCTTAGACGAAAGGTTATATCTGATGGGTCTTCGATTTTATCGTAGATTCGCAGTTCATTTGCGGAGACTTGTTTGTAATCCTTTATTCCTAGCAATGTTTCCAGCAAAACAACGGCTCGTGATGTATCGCTTACTGTTAATGCAAGGGCTTGTTTACATTCTTCTTGCAGCTCTTCGTGGGTAAGGGACTTAAGCAGGCGTCCGTTATGGATTATGGCGTATTTATTTGCCACTTGAGCAAGCTCGCTCAAGATATGGCTAGACACTAGCATGGTTATGCCCTCCTGGCTAAGCCGTTTTATCAGGTCTCGCATTTCGATAATGCCTGTTGGGTCCAAGCCATTGGTTGGCTCATCCAGTATAAGAAAGTCCGGATGTGATAGAATGGCCATTGCAAGGCCTAGCCGCTGCTTCATTCCCAGGGAGAAATTCTTGAATTTCTTTTTTCCAGTGTCTGTAAGAGAAACCGTTTTCAGGACTTGTTGGATTCGGCCTTTGTCGGCTATACCCCGTTGGATACGATAATACTCCAGGTTCTGCACGGCAGTTAGATTTTCGAAAAGGGCAGGGGCCTCGATGACCGACCCAATGCGGGAACGGGCTGCGGAAAGCCTGGCAGGTTCCGTCTCCCCAAAGAGGGAAATTGTGCCGCTATCCGGTTGGGTAAGAGATGTTACCAGCCGCATAAAAGTAGTTTTACCGGCACCGTTTTGACCGATTAGGCCGAAGATATCGCCTTTTTCTACGGTGAGGGAAACATTGTCCACAGCGGGTTTTCCGCCGTATCGCTTACATAGGTTTTGTGTTGTTAAGATGCTCATATGTTCCTCCTTTTTATAGTACGAAAATCGCGATTGTGGAGTGGCGCAGCCGCCCGCGACGCGACATATTTCATACTTGGATGAGAGGATAATATACCAGGGGTTTAAATTCTGTTTTATGTAAATCTTAAGAAAGTCTTAAATCGTAAAAACTCCCCAGTGGGGAGCAAAACATATCTTGCTTATCTAATCCATAGGATATTTATATCTTCCAAGGCTTCAACTTTTTCCATTTCGTGGTGGTCGGCGGTTAGGAGCGTACCGTTTAGAACTATGGTTTGCGCCAGTAGAATCGAGTCAGCAAGAGAGATTTTATGGGATGCTTTTAACCTTCCTGCCTCTTGGAAAACATTACTTCCGATGTTGTAAACGATTTTTGTTGGTGGTTCCATAATCTTTGTTATAGACTGCTACAACCTTCTCGGCACCTTCTTCACGTTCCAATGCCGCAACCATGGCATGCATCTAAGACATATACTCTGCTCATCGTTCCAGCTCCGCATCTTTACGCATACGCTCAAAGAAGCCATCAACCGTTTGCTTGCCGTCAGTGTACATCCCTAAAAAAGGGCAATAGTTAACCTTCTCAACTGGTATAGTTTTAATTGGTATTAGGCGAATCTCATCCCTATCCTCCTGCACACGCACCTTCTCCGCTCCTATAAGTCTGTACAGTGGCTCAGGCAGTGTCCTCGCTTGTAGTACTAATTCAGCCATGGGCACACCTCCTCTTTGGCATTATACCATAGTTTATGCCTCTATTTTTCCAACCGCTTCTTACTATCAATCAGTACACAGATATCTGCTATAGGCTCATCTGTTGCAACTTTAAACTCCACCGGAAAGGTTGGCAATTTACCGTATGTGCTGGAGCCTCGAATTAGTTCCTTAGTTTTCTCACTGACATCAGCTTGCAAAATAATCTCGCGGTTTTTTTCTTTGAACCACACGGCAACACTAAACCACCCTTCAAACACATGTAGCCAGTACAGGGTTTTTTCTTTGCTGGTTCCCCTTGGGGTAGTCCAGCGGTGCTGGCCTCTTCCTGCCCATACTTTGCTTGGGGTATACCATTGCCATTCTTGTTCTATTTCTAATTCAGGTAGGGTATTTTGCAGAGCTTCATACGCTTTGTAGCTTTCCCCTAAGATTTGCTCTAGTTGCGGGTTGGTTGGTGTTATTACTTGGTCTCTTAGCTGTAGCTTTTCATGCATGACATTACTCTCCCATCTTAAATCCTATCCCCCAGACAGTCTTTATATACTGGGCTCCAAGCTTGCCCCGCAGCTTGCTGATATGCACGTTTATTGTGTTCTCATCCCCTAGGTATTCTTCTCCCCATACGCTTTCGTAGAGATTATTCTTGGAGAAGACCTTTTGAGGGTGGGACATCATCAAGCGTAGTATTTCAAATTCCCGACGGGATAGGTCTAGTTTTTTGCCAGCGATTTGAACGTCGTAGCCTTCTGGGTCTAGGGTTATGTCTTTGTATCTGAGCTTGTCTGTTGTGGGGGTGCTTCGTCGCAGCTGTATTTCTATACGGGCTAATAGCTCATCATTGTCGAATGGCTTTGCTAGATAATCATCTGCACCAAGACGCAGTATTTTTACCGTGGTTTCTTTATCTGCCATTGCAGTGAGGATGATAACCGGCAGGGTAGATTTTCCACGGATTTCCTGTAATACCTCGTCTCCTCGTTTTCCTGGGAGTGCCAAATCCAAAAGCACCAAAGATACACCCCCATTGGCCAGTTGAAGCAGGCCTTCCGTGCCGGAAAATGCAGCAATGGGAGTGTATCCGTTCTTAGTCAAAAGCTCACAGAGCATTTCGTTTATGAAAATATCGTCTTCGACTACCAGGATTTTATGCATTTACGCGGTTTCCTCTTGAACCATAACAGCAAGTTCTTCAGAGCCCGGCCTGTCACCTGGTACGAATTTGAAAATAATTGCCGCTGCGATAAACAGAACTGCTATCCCTGCAATGCCGTAGTGAGATTGGCCGGTAGCCAGTGCAATCACACCAAAAATCGCCGTGCCCAACATTGAGGCAAAGCGGCTACATACATTATAAAAACCAAAGTACTCGTTGGATTTCTCCTTTGGGATAATCCGGGCAAAATAAGCGCGAGACAGTGCCTGGATTCCCCCCTGGGCAGTGCCAACCAGCATTGCCAGTGCCCAGAACATAATAGTGAGTGTATACAAATCCCTTGCTGGGTTCATAAACAGTGCAATTGAGCACACAACACAGTATGTGAATATAGCGACATATATCATGAATTTCGCCCCAACCTTTTGAGACATCTTGCCGTAAAGAATTGCAAAGGGCATCGCTACAAATTGGGTCGCCAACAGAACCATGAGCAATGTAATTTCACTCAGTCCGATTTCGTCCCCATAGGCAACCGCCATACGAATAATGGATCCTACTCCGTCGCTGTATAGGAAAAACGCAACAAGAAAAACAAGAATATGCTTTTGAGTGGCGATTTCTTTAAATGTTGTCCAGATGCGAATAAAGCTTTTTCGTACATATTGGGGCTCTTGTTCGCTTCCTATTTTCTGATGAACATTTTTCATAAATGGCCCCATAAAAGCCAGCCACCATACCACTGCGATAATAAACGCAATCCGGTACGCAAGCATGATATCCATATTGATTACATCTAGTTGGACCAACACAACCAAGGGGACAGCCAGTATAAATGGCAGTGCCCCTCCAATGTATCCGAAGGCAAAGCCCAGACTAGAAATCCAATTCATCCGCTTGTTGTTGGTTACGTCAACCAAGAAAGTATCATAAACCTTAGTATTGCCTGCATATCCGATAGATGAAATGATGAAAACAATCAAGATAATGGGCCACCAACTCTCCGGTATAAAGGCAAGCCCGAAGGTCCCCACCAGCCCCATTACCGCAAAGATAACGAATAATACTTTTTTCTTACCCTTGTAGCCGGATAGGGTCCCAATGATTGGGGCAAGCAAGCCAATAATTATCATGCTAATGGTGTTACTAAAGGCATAGTACGCATTTGCATCCGCGCTATCTACTCCCTGTCCTATGGCAGCCGCCCTGAAAAACAAGACGAAAATTACAGTCATAACAATCATTACATAGGATTGGCTTGCCCAGTCGTACAGCACCCAACTAAACTCTTCTTTAGAAAGGCTGGATTTGAAAGGTATCCAGGACTTCTTTTTGCTGAGGGGATGGTTTTTCGACGGTTCGGCAAATTCTTCAAGGGGAGCCTCACTTGGTGTTTCCTTTGGGGGTTCATGTGTGGATTCCATGGTTTTCTCCTTTGTGTTTGTATTTATGGCATTATACACAAATATTTGGCAATACAATACCGGATTATGTAAAAAATGCGTAAAAAAAGGGCTGTCACATTAAGACGTAATAAAAAGCCCGTCATCCCGGGCTTGACCCGGGATCCCCTCAGCCTTTTGGCTAAGATTATGGGATCCCGGATTAAATCCGGGGGATGACGAGCCTTGAAATAACGGTATTCTTAACGTGACAGCCCCTTAATTGGGATACTCGGGTAATCCTTAGTTAGCGCGAGGCTCTTCGTTGCCACAGCACTCTGCCTGCTCCGGCTTGCAGCAACATTCTTCTTCGCCACAGCATTCTTCTTTATCCAAGGACTTATTTATTGCACAGGCCAAATCTTCAAGCACACAGGCTGCTTTTTCCAATGCGGCTTGGCTGGCTTTCTTTACCTTTGGCTCTACTTCCTTGTACATCACTTGCAGCTTTGCTCCTGCTTCACGGGCCAGTCGGCCGCATTCTTGGCCAAAGTGACGTAGCTTGTCTTCTACATTTTCGCGGGTTTCTTTGTTCATAAACCCTGGGCCTTTAAGGGCCTCCAACAATCTTGCCGCTTCGTCGGCGGTGATTTTACCAGCGTCCAGCATATCTAGTACGCGGATTTTTTCATTACTCATAAGATTTCCTCCGTTCGTTTTATGTTTTATATTATTGCTAAGATGTACGTCAAAGTATTCAAAAGGTCTATTATGACTTCAAATACGTAATCTAAGCAACCTCCCGCCTCCCAGCGAAGTAGGCTACTCATGGCTTAAGGAAATCTTACCATTTATTTGCATTTGTGTAAACAACGAAGGACTTAAACCTTATCGCCTGTATTGCTGTATTAGTCATCTAGTACAGTTGACGGCAAAAGACCTCACCACCCTTCTCGCAAACCCGCGTAAAATCAGCGAAATTTATTACGCGATAAAAAATATCCGTATGGTGCCATACGTAAATTTTTTAGCTGCCTTGAAACTTTACCAATATAAAGATACACTTAAACAAAACGGCTTCGCCGCTTTTATTTCCGACGGCCGCAGCAAAATTACGAAGCAATTTCTTAGGATGAAAAAATAAGCCCATAAGGGGGCAAGCCATGCCTGGCTTAATCACTCATTATCTCGGCGGCCAATCCGCGCTAGAAATTTTAAGCCCTCATATCCGTGAGCATATCGTTCCAATGGGTAAGCTCTTTAACCTTGGCACTCAGGGCCCGGATATTTTCTTTTATTATGTAAATGGTTTTCTTTCAAAACGTATACGAGGTGTTGGCTCCCAGATGCATAGCGCAGACTTGGGGCTTTTTTTCATGGAAATGGCAGCTATTAGATGCCCGATTCTATTCGCATATACTGCGGGTTTCCTTGCTCATTACGCGGTAGATTCCCATACACACCCTTATATATTCTCACAAACCTACGATCCGCCAAAGCCTGCAATAAAGGAAGCAGGGCGGCACCGTCATTTCGAAACCACTGTGGATGTACTCATGCTAAAACGATTGAATGGGGAAGCCCCAAACGACTACAACCTTGGACAGTTGCTTACCCCTGATAAGCGCCAAAGAAGCACCGCCGCCGCAGGAACTGCTGCTGCAATCCGCCGAATATATGACCGGGATATCAATCCACGGGATGTTGACCGTGCCATGGGTCAGATGGCCAGTAACACCAACAAGCTGCAATCAAAAACCGGCAGAAGAAAACGCTGGCTGGGTAATGTAGAGAATCTAATACTACGGGCAAAAGTCCTCTCAGCCCTTACCCACATGCAGGAAGTCACAGAGGACAGGGATTTTCTTAATCTAGAAAAAACCGAATGGAGCCCCCCATGGGCACAGGATAAAATTAGAAACGACAGTTTTGTAGAGCTATTTGACAGAGCCGTTGGTGCCGCCGTCCAGATGATAAAGGCACTGTTTGACTATACCCACGATAATCTCCCCAAGGAAGCATTTGCTGCCTGCTTGCAAAATCGCTCCCTAATCACAGGACAAAACCCATGAAGTCCGTTATAGTAATAGGGGGCGGCCCTGCCGGGATGATGGCCGCTGGTACCGCAGCAGCTCAAGGTGTTTCCGTGACATTGCTGGAGAAAAACGAGAAATTGGGGAAAAAGCTCCACATAACCGGCAAAGGCCGTTGCAATCTGACCAATAACTCAGATGTGAAAGACCATATGTCTAATGTGGTAAGCAATCCAAGATTCCTGCATTCGGCATTTTGGGCAATGGACAGCCAAGCACTAATGGACTTTTTCGAAGGCCAAGGAGTACCTCTAAAAACCGAGCGGGGAGGCCGGGTTTTTCCTGTTTCAGACAAAGCCTATGATATCAATGACGCTCTCAGGGCTTACCTGAAATCTGTCGGAGTACAAGTAAAACTAAATCACCCGGTCACAGACATAAATCAAATCAAGGCAGACGCCATTATAATAGCCACAGGGGGCCTATCATACCCTTCAACAGGCTCCACTGGGGATGGGCTTGTCTGGGCTCAGGCTCTGGGGCACACTATAACCCCCACATCCCCGGCATTGGTTCCTCTCACCTCTGATGAACCTTGGATTCCCGAGTTGGAAGGCCTCAGCCTAAAAAACGTAAAACTACGCTATAATAAATATGAAGAAATCGGCGAGATGATGTTTACCAAAACCGGAGTAACAGGCCCGCTAGTCCTAAGTGCAAGCGCATATATGGCTGGGAAAACCGGGACTATTTACATCGATTTAAAACCGGGCTTGACCCACGAGCAACTGGATGCCAGAATCCTACGAGATTTCGAACTTCATAAAAATAAAGACTTCGCCAATGCATTGGATGGACTACTCCCTGAGCGATTAATCGAAACTATAGTGGAATTAAGTAAAATAAATAAAAAAGTCCACACCATCACCCGTCAAGAACGACAAAACTTGGTTCATCTGCTTAAAAACCTGGAAATTCCCATAACCGGCAACGCCGGATATAAAGAAGCTGTCATTACTCAGGGGGGCATTGACACCCAGGAAATAAACCCCTCGACTATGATGTCAAAAAAAATCCCGGGCCTTTTCTTTGCAGGAGAGGTGTTGGATGTGGATGCACTAACAGGTGGATACAATATGCAGATTGCCTTTTCCACAGGATATCTGGCAGGGATTTCCGTAGCAAAGTATATACAGAAAAGAGAGTGAAGATATGCCATTCGCAATAGCAATAGACGGCCCAGCAGGAGTAGGTAAAAGTACCACCGCAAGAAAAGTAGCCGAAACCCTAGGGATGAAATATATCGACACAGGCTCTATGTACCGCACAATAGCCCTATACTGCACCCGCAATGGAATAAGCCCCCAAGATGAGGCCACAGTAACAGCCGCCCTTCCCCATATCAATATAGAATTAACCCCAGGACATATTTTCTTAAACGGGGAAGATGTAACAGGAGCCATCCGCACCCAGGCTATTTCTGATATCACCTCCACCATTTCTCCCTATTCCGCTGTCCGGGAAAAAATGGCCACAAAACAAAAAATCATCGCGGCTTCAGGAGAAATTGTAATGGATGGCCGAGACATAGGTAGCCATGTGCTCCCCTGGGCCCAGGTGAAAATATACTTAGACGCAGATGTAGACATAAGAGCGGAACGCCGAGCCATAGAACTAAAGCGAACCGGAAAGTCTGTGGATATGGAGCAACTCCGCAAAGAAATCATAGAGCGTGACCACAGAGACAAAACCCGAAAACACAGCCCACTAACCCAAGCCGAGGATGCAATCTACCTAGATACAGGTAATATGACCAAAGAAGAAGTGGTCGCCAGAATTATCGCGCATATTAACGAAGCTAGGAGGTAACAATGTTTTATAGAATCGCCAGAAGACTACTCATAATATTTTTTCGCATTATCTATCGCTACAATATAACAGGCCGGGAGAATATCCCCACCACCGGCCCCGTAATACTATGCAGCAACCATATCAGCGCAATGGACCCCCTAATGCTAATCATGCTGAGCAAACGCCAGGTTCATATTATGGCAAAAAAGGAGCTTTTCGAAGTCCGGGTACTGCGCACAATACTGCGGTGGGCTGGTGCGTATCCTGTGGACCGAGCCGGTGCTGCGGACCTCAAGGCCTATCGCCATACCCTAGATATCCTTAATAACGAAAAGGTACTGGGCATATTCTCCCAAGGCACCCGCACCCAGGAGTTTGATAATGTAAAAGGCGGCGTTGCTGTATTCGCCTTAAAAACAGGCGCACCTGTTATACCTGTCGGAATCCGAGGCACCTACCGCTTATTTTCCAAAATAAATATCCACTTCGGCCCACCCATCTCCATGGAGCCATATGCTGGCCAAAAAGTAAAATCCGCCTTAGTCGAGACGGTAATGGAAGTAATTACGAGCCAAGTATCGGCTCTAGCACTGCAATGAAAATAACAGTAGCCAAAACCGCAGGCTTTTGCGCCGGTGTAGCCCAGGCAGTTAATACTGTATATGAAGAATTGGAAAAAAATCCAACAGCCAAACTAGCAACTCTGGGTCAACTAGTCCATAACAGCAATCTAACAGACGACCTCGCCACCAAGGGTGTACGCATAATTAACGACTTGGATGAAATCAAAGACGAAACAATAATTATCCGCGCCCATGGCATTACAAAAGAAACAGAAGCAGAACTTAAACGCAGAAATATCCCATATATAGACCGCACCTGCCCCTGTGTAAAAGCCGTACACCGCAGAGCCGCGGAAGGACAACAACTAATTATCTTGGGAGAAGCAACCCATCCGGAGGTAATAGGTACCGCAAGTTATGGCAAAGATGTAATCATTGCAAAAAACGAAGATGAGCTGCTTCCCCAACTCAACCAAGATGAAAAATACACCTTGGTAGCCCAGACAACCTTCGATACAGAGTCATTCACCCGTATAACCGCATCTCTTGATGGCCTGGATATCGAAATCCACAATACAATTTGTAATGCCACATCCATCCGTCAAAAAGAAGCGGCAGAGCTTGCAGCCGACAGCGATACCATGATAGTCATAGGAGATAAGGGCAGTGCCAACACCCAAGCCCTATACGAAATCTCCCGCAATATCTGCTCTAAAACGATTTTTATCGCCTCTGTCCATGATTTGTTGTTGCAGTATCTAAAACCAGGTGATAAAATAGGCGTTACAGCCGGTGCATCCACACCGCCTGCCCTAACAAAGGAGGCCGTTCAACTTATGAGCGAATTTGCAAATGCTGTGCCTGAGGAAACCAAAGATGAAATCACAACCCCGGAAATGGTCACCGAAACGCCGGTAACCGAGCCCCAGGCCCAAACTCAGCCCCAACCGGCAGGTCAGTCATTCGAAGAAATGCTAGACGAATCCTTCAAGCCCCTACATAGTGGTAGGATTGTGAAGGGGACAGTCATAAGGGTAACACCGACAGAAGTGACCGTGGATTTGGGCTATAAATCAGACGGCATCATCACCCGTCAGGAGTTTACAGACGACCCAACTGTCGAGCTTACAGAAGCTACTAAACCCGGCGATGAATTTGACGTGTTTATAATCCGTGTAAACGACGGCGACGGCAATATTCTGGCATCCAAGAAAAAGCTCGATAACCAGCAAAATATCAAGCTGTTGGAAGCTGCGCTGGAAGAAAAAACAGTAGTCACTGGCAAGATTACCGATGTAATCAAAGGCGGTCTTTTGGCTAATATCCATGGTTGCAGGGTGTTTGTACCATCCAGCCAGGTATCTAACCGCTTTGTGGAGGATCTCACTCAATTTAAAGGGCAGGAAATGAGACTCCACATGTTAGAAATCGACCGTTCAAAGCGCCGCTATGTGGCAGGCCGCAAAGAGCTAGCAGCCCAGGAAGCCAGGGAAATCCGAAGCGAGATGTACGCAAAACTGGAAGAAGGGCAGCGGTTAGAGGGCACGGTAAGCAGGATAGTAGATTTTGGTGCCTTCGTTGACATAGGCGGAATAGACGGTCTGATTCACGTCTCAGAAATGGCATGGAAGCGGGTACGCAAGGTAACCGATGTACTGGCCGTAGGCGACAAGGTAACCGTGACGGTTATCTCAGTGGATAAGGACAAAAACAAGATTTCCCTATCCCTTAAAGATATCAGCAACGACCCCTGGAACGGCATTGCCGAAAAATACCCAGTGGGCAGTATAGTAGACGGTCAAGTAGTACGATTGGCAACCTTCGGTGCATTTGTGTCACTGGAAGACGGTATAGACGGCTTAGTACACATTTCACAAATCGCCAACCGCCATATTGCCAAAGCAGACGAAGTGCTAAAAGTTGGTCAGGTAATCCAAGTAAAAATCACCAGTGTAGATCAAGAAGCTCACCGCATAAACCTATCCAAGCGGGAAGCAGACCTTGACCTTGGATACGAGGTCTACGATGATGAAGAGTACTATGAAGACGAAGAAATCCTGGAAGAGGATATCCCTGAAGCTGTAGAGGAAGTCGAAGAGCCAGCAGTAGAAGTGGAATCCGCAACCGAGGAAACACCCACTGAATAAGCCTTTGTCAAAAATGACAAAAGCCAAGCCAAACGAGTAAGCTGGACAGCCGCGTACCGCAAGGTATGAGGAAAGTCCGAGCACCAAAGGGCAGGATGCCGGGTAACCCCCGGCGGAGGCGACTCCAGGGATAGTGCAACAGAAATAAACCGCTTAATCAGTAAATTTTCTTCTGCCATGTTTCTACGCAGAAAAAATTTATGGTTTTTGCCGAAGGCAAAAAGATTTCATATCATTAAGTAAGGGTGGAAAGGTGGGGTAAGAGCCCACCGCAGTCTTGGCGACTTGACTGGCTATGTAAACCCCGTCCGGTGCAAGAACAAGTAAAGCACGGCCATTTGCCTACGGCAAGGCCATGAGCGGCCCGCTCAAGCTTTGGTAGCTTCGCAAGAGCCGTGAGGCAACTTCCGGCCCAGATAGATGGCTGTCCAAGACAGAACTCGGCTTATAGGCTTGCTCGTATTTTTATGTTAAAATATACAGCCGCTAACAAGCGGCGCAAGGAGATGTACTCAAGTGGCTGAAGAGGCTCCCCTGCTAAGGGAGTAGGTCGTTAGCGCGGCGCGGGAGTTCAAATCTCCCCATCTCCGGATTAACAAAGAAGGCTCTGGCATATGTATTAACAGAGCCTTTTTTACTATTAAACTTTACATTCGGAGGTATATATGATTTCTGCAGCAAGGTTTGTAATTGGCAACGCGATGCTTCACGCGGTTCAAGCTGAAAAAGACGAAATTCAGCTACATGATTTTCTCGAATACAGAGACAGGCTAAATCGCAGATTCCCGCCGAGCCGACACCTTCCAGATATTACTACATCTGATATTTTGGAGGAGGCTTACAGCCTTGCCCCATACCTTATTCTGCATGCCACAGACCCGTGCCGAAGATTCCGCAGTTTGAGCGTAAACAGTGACGACGGTATGCGTGATTCGCTTATCAATAAGCTCACCATATATTATCGAAACATGGCACCCAAATGGCTACAACAGGAAATGGATACATTGGCCTTAGAGCAACAAGTCCAAGCCTAACACAGGAGGGATTATGGGCGACAAGTTACTCAAAGATTCTGTGCATGGATACATTAATATCGAAGAACCCTTTGTTAAAATAATTAACACTGCGGCTTTTCAGCGCCTAAAGAGGATACAGCAGACGTCGTACAGGGTACTATATCCATCGGCAAGCCATGACAGGTTCATTCATTCGATTGGTGTATATCACTTGGGTACCATGGTGTTTTCTTCTGTACACAAAAACTCAAAAATTACATGTGACCATGACCAAGAAAAGTTTAGTGCCATACTAAAAAGTTGGCGCGTCCCTTTCCTGGCGGCATGTTTGCTCCACGATGTTGGGCATGCGCCTTTTTCACATACCTGCGAAGAATTTTATGAAAAGAATCTTTATGCCAAGTTGAAGTCGGCACTAGGCAACGGTAAGACGTTAAGGGTATTTGAGGAATTTTTTGAGGATTATGATGTTGGTGTAAAGGCCAAACCTCACGAACTCATGAGTGCGCTGATGATTGTCAGTTGTCGTGATGAACTGCGGCTTACAAATGATATTATCCCTACGAATGAGGCACTGGATTTTATTATTAGGGCAATTTTGGGGTGCCCCTATGCTGCAATCAAAGCGAACGATGACGATGAAAGGCAGATAAAAAACGCACTTATTCAGCTTCTTAACTCGGAACTGATTGATGTAGACAAGCTTGACTATATAGTCCGCGACTCCATGATAAGCGGGTTTTGCAATGTAGAAATGGATCTTCCCCGTTTATTGGCTTCATTTGTTTTTGCTCGTCGGCGGGGTGACAACATTATACTGCCAATGTACAAGCACTCTGCTCAAAGTGTGATTGAAAACGTTTTCACGGCACGGGGCAATGCCGTGCGTTGGATTATGTCACATAACGCCGTGGTTTATGAAACCGCATTATTGCAAACTGCCATATCAAAGGTGTTGAGCGAGCTAAACATTAATGCAGAAGATGTTTTTTGTTTTGAGTCGCTAACCAAAGTGGGTTCGGTTGTTGATACAAAGCGTGGCCCGCGCACGTTTAGATATCTTGGCGATGATGACATAATTTGTATGCTAAAGGAGCATATGGATGCCCCGTATAACATAACTGAAATACACGAGTACTTTGACAGGAACTTGCGTAAAAAGGCAATATGGAAAACACATTCAGAGTATATTGCTACAGTTGGCGGCCATGACGCAGATGATTTTTCCAATAAGTTTGCTCCATTTATCAGTTCAACAGGGGTTGCGCCCTATAGGCTAGAATGCGTAAACAAATCAAATTTTGATGCATATATATCCGGCTGTAAGGACACCGATAAGGTTGCATATAAACGCTTTTTTCGCGATATTGGGCTTGATTTTGACGGTGATGATGCGAAAGAAGTGCTTTTTATTGCGTACTCTAGTTCCCAGTTTGCGAAAACTATAAGCCGCCGAGATGTCTATCTGCTGTACGACGGTCATTATGAGTCTATTGAGAAGGTAATTGGGGAGTATAATGCCCGTGGTAACGATATAGACAGGGGTTTCTTTGTATACTATAAACAGTGCGACAAGCAATGCGATGGTACATGTAACAAGCACTGCTGGGATAAATTAAAGCCCAGTAAATTCGAGTTAGAGTACCGCAATCGATTCAAGCGAGGACATGACGGTGGCATACACCGCTCCACATAAGTACAAGAAACGATGTTTATAGGATTGGAATGTGGGTCGTTGCCTTGTCTTCTGTACAAACTAGATGTTGCTATTATTTGGAGGGTTAGCGCGTGACTTCTCATCTGAAATCAATAGGAAACCACACGTTACATACTCATGTGCTCCAAGCAAAGGACACCATTGCTGATGTTCTTTCTATCGAAGATTTATCTGAAGACTACAGGGACTGTACACTCCGACTGAGTTTGGTCTTAGAAAACTTGGAGCAATCGATAAAATCAACGGATGCAAACTTGATTTCTACTTCTTGGCTTACAGCTGCAGAACGTGGAGTAAACCAAATTAACAGCAGTCTAACTAATTTTAAGGCTCAGCAGGCTCACGTACGAAAGAACAGAATGGAAACGGCAGTTGCGGCTTTAGATGCGATACTAGAAAATACAGCAAAAATGAACTTAATTAAGTCTGGGCAATCTGTAAGGGGGCACGCAAAAGCGATAGAGGGCCATACTTCATTAATTAACGCTGTTGTAACGGATTTTAAGCGCGAACTGGCTGTTGCAACCGATACTGTTGCTCAGCTTAAAGCAGATTATTACAAGGTATTACAGCTTAGCGATGAAAAAATTACTGCAGTTGACAAAACCATTGAATTGGCCGATAAAAAAAAGCAGGAACTCAAGGTTGAGATTGATGATGTACTGGACACGTATAAAACACGGTTTACTGACGTGCTTTCTGATACCAATGAAAAAATGGTCCCAATAATTGCCAGCGCAAATGAACAAGTTGCCGCATTAAGCAAAAGCATAGATTCAAGACATGAGCATTTTCTGGCAAGATATGAAAAGATGGAAAAGCGAGGCGAGGAAATACTTGGAATTGTGAGTCGAGATTCATTTACACATGACTACAATAAAGCTGCAGTAAAAGCGCAAGAAAGTATTGCGAAGTGGAACAAGCTGGCGGTTGGCTCTATGATTGCGGTCGCATGCTTTACTATAGTTGTGTTCATCGTTTCAATGAATGTTGATTTTCACTGGACTACTATAGTTTCCAAGGTATTAGTTACTACGGCGGGGGCATCGATATCTATTTATGCATATCAAAAAGTTGCAAAATATGAGCAGACAGAACGGTATTCTCGAAGGATAGCGTTAGAACTTGCCACATTTGATCCGTTTGTTAGCTCGCTAGAAAAAACAGAACAGGATAGATTGAAACAAGCAATTACAATGCGCTTATTTGGGAATATCAACCCCGCTGATGGTAGCGCTAATGAGCAGCAAGAGGGTATGCTTTGCGGGAATATAACCATCGACAACCTGCTCAAGATAATTACTGCATTGAAGGAAAAAGGCTGAACTTGCGTATAGGATTCTAGAAATAGTTGTGCAATGCTAGCATCTCCGCCTTGTGAAAGCCTCAAAGCACTATGCTTCCGGGACTGGCAATCGGCAGATACTGCCTCTCACCACCCCTAATTTTACCCACAATTACATTATTTTTCTCTGTCTGCTTCGTGCTCCGCAGAAGCAGGCAGAGAAACAAGGCATCCCAGACACGTCTGTTTTATAGGGTTCTGGTATGAATACTAGTGAAGTTCTCTTCATCTCCGTTAGAAGATAGTGGAAGAAAAGCTCATGATATCAAGGTTATGCTTGATTGTCATGGGCTTTTCTATAGCTTTAATAATATGGGGTACTATTTGAGTATTGTTTTAACCCACCTCGTTAAATTCATCTTGACGCACTACACTCTTTCAACTCTTTTTTAAACTGTGCTTCATCGATAAGGAGTTATGTGTGTACACATCAATAGCCACGCGCAAATTCCTGCGATGTTTAATTGGTTGAGAGGTTCCGATGCCATGTTGATGCTGCGAATTGTGTTGAAGGATTATACAATGTAGTGTAGAATTACATTAACTTTGTTGTCCTGTAAACGATAAAACATAACTTGTAAGACATCACTTGAAGATGATACTGTTATTGCCCAATAATTATGATGGTTATGAAGGAGAAATTATAAATGAACTATTTCGCGCATAATATAGAAGTTCTTGTTGACGTGAAGCATTATGACGCATCAGCGTTTCAAGATGTAATAACCATAAACGAAGATGACTATCTTTCCTTATATTGTCACAGCGCAAAATTTAGCATTTGCAGTAGCCCCGCTTGTCTTGACCTCGGACAGATATCTATTTTATCGTCAATTGTTATCTATGAAACCGCTTCAAACAAAATTCTCATAGGTGTTTTAGTAAATGCAATATATGATTTAATGAAATATATTTCAAGTAAAATACCTTCTATCCTTCTAAGCCGCAAGCATCAACTGAACAATGTACCTGTAGTCTGTACGCTTGACGTTAAGCATGAAGAGGCTACAAATGTTAAGGTTAATTTAAGTTTTTCATCTGAGGAACTAAAAGAAATGTCTAATGGATTGAAGCAACTGAACAAGACGATTAGCGAGTTGGACATAAAAGGTGAAATCCAAATACAGTATGAATCCTCAAAATGGCATATAACCAATTAAAAACTAATACAATAATAAACTTGTATTAATCTTGCGCGTGTCAGCATAACCTCGCGGAAGCAATATCGCATGTAAAGATTTTAACCATTCTTGCATGGCACATGGATATTAGGTATTAGGAGGCGAGGCGATGGATAAACCAAAGATTTACCTTGATATGTGCTGTTTCAATCGCCCATACGATGACCAGACACAACAGCGTATACAGTTCGAGGCTGTAGCCAAGTTAATGGTGCAGTCGTTTATCGTAGACAGGCAGATTGATTTTGTTTGGTCTTATGTGTTGGATTTTGAAAATTCCAAGAATCCTTTTGCAGAGAAACGAAATACAATCCTTGCTTTCAGACCGTTCGCTGTAGATATAGTCCACCCTAGCCCTTCAATGAAGCAATAGCAAACAAGTTACAAAGCAAAGGTTTGAAGGCTTACGAGCCTGTGCTGCATACTCAAACTGTGATTATTTTCTGACCGTTGATAGTAAGGTGCAAAACAAGCCCATCAATGACGTAAAGATAACCGACCCAGTAATTTTCCTCAATCAATGGTTGAAAGAAAGGAGTTCGCCATGACCGATACATTACTGAAAACTAAAGCAATGGATGTTCTGGTAAAGACTTTTGGTGTTGTAGAGGCTGAAAGGTTCATTGCGCTTGTACTCAGGGAGCCATTCGACTACACTGAGTGGCGAAGGGATAACCTCGTGGGCGATATAACAGTAAGTGAACTTAATCGTCAAGCAACTGAATACTGGAACAACACAAAACAAGAAGTGTCTGTATAGCTCTATGTGTTATTGTCGGAGAGAGTAGGCATTCCCGACATAAAACGCATGTTTTGTACGGAGGTCTAATCAGAATATTAGTGATGTACTCAATTTTTCCGTACATCTGCTAATATCTGGATAATAGTGAAGTTCTTTTCATCTCCGGATTTTTATACTACCACTGTCTTTTGATGGTGGTAGTATTTTTTTTGCCATGTCTTTATTTATGTTTACGGCTACTATAACTGGCCCCACAAAAAGCCCATGTGTGTCTGGGCATAGGAGAGAGATGGGGGTACTTCCATAAATAATAAATAGCCGTTAATCCCGCTTTATTGTACCCCATGTCTTTTTGTTTTTGCGATATCTAATAAAGGCTTGGAGTCGTGTAAAAACCAACAGATAGCGGAAAAATATAAATTCAAGCAAGCACACAATAAAAGCTTTTAACAAGTCAGAAATAGAGAGTTTAAACTTTTGTTGATATATATGTTGCATGTAGATACACAGACTTAGTACAACACCATATAGCACATAAAGTATTAAAAACACAACCATAAACCTAACATTTAGAAGGTGTAAATGCGATGCAGCAATTATAGCTACAATACCGAATATCTCCACGATTGGCGACAAAAGTTCGTATAGCAGATAATACATGAAAGATAAAAAGCTTACCACGCCAAATCTAAGGTTCAAAAAAATCTGCCAGTGGGCACGCATACTTTGGAACATTCCTAAATGCCAACGCCTGCGTTGACCAATTAAATCTTTGAAGCGTGATGGTGCTTGTGTTAGGCATACAGCACTTGAAGCATAGCGCATACGGTAGTTAATGTTATTGTTTCTACAATAGACATGGGTCTTTAGAGCCAGTTCCATGTCTTCACCTAGGCTGCCTACGTCATAGCCACCGGCAGCAACTACCAAAGACTTCATAAATAGCCCAAAAGCACCGGAAATTATCAGGTTGCCGTTAAAGGTGTCAAAAAGAATACGGCTGCCTAAAAATGTACGGTCATATTCTACTGCCTGCATACTTACTAACAAGTTGTTAGGGAGCTTATAGCTTACTGCCATTCCATCTTCTATTTGCACACATTGAGATATAAGTATCATGCCCCCAACCGATACTGTTGTGTCGTCTTCCAGTATCGGTTGTACGATTTTCTCTAAAGAATCTTTTTGCAAAAATGAATCTGCATCCATGCAAATAAAGTAGGGGTTACGGCAAGCGTTAATACCCATGTTTAAGGCATCGCTCTTGCCGCCGTTTTGCTTGCGTATAAGAGTTAGGTCAATGTTGCCTATTTTTTGCTCGTATACTGAAATGTGAGGCTTGCATTCTAGTACACGATTAATCGGCCGGTCGAAAGGCCTCATGCAAAGTTCGTCTATGAGTAGCTGCGAGGTATTATCGCTAGAATAATCATCTACCACTACAATTTCATAATGTTGGTAGTCTAGTGCCAACAAGGATTTTACACTTTTAATAATAACTGCTGATTCATTATATGCCGGTACTATAATTGATATAGGTATTGATGTATGTTTAAGCTCATTTTTTAGCATCAGCATACGGTCTTGATTGCGCAGTTTGTAAGCCCCTACAGCTACTGCCAAAAAAGTAAATGTAGCGTAGATCAGCAAGTAGATTATGAAGAAGATACTAGCAAATGATACAATATGCTCCATAACGCCTATCATGCAATAACCTCGCTCTCAGTCACATATTTTTCATTTGCGTGGTCTAACTTATAATCAATCATTTGTAGCACATTGCTATCACGGCTTTGCGCGTTATTGTAAAAGCTATCTGAGTATGCTCCTAGCTCTACAAGAGATGACACAGCGTTGTATCGCACATACCAATTTTCACTTTCTAATGCAGCATTAAGCGCGTGTATGGTTGCAGACCCAGGATACACGCTCAAGCTTGAAGCGGCCTCCATAGCAAGTTCATAGCTTTCGGTTTGGTTAAGGTATTCAATTAATATGGGCTGAGCTGGTTTGAAGTTATATTTTTTATAGTAGCGAATAATCGCAAGGAGGATATCTGCACTAACTGATTGGCTTTGCAGCATAGATAAGAAAGCAGTTTTAAACCCGTCCGAAAACATTGTTATAAATGTAATTATCCCCAGCACAATATTATCATTCCACAATTTATGCTGTTCCCATAATTTTAGAGCCAATATCTCTTTGTCTCCTGCGAAACAATATAAATCCTCTGCTAATAGTTTGTGATGTATAAATGCCTGTTTATCACTATAAAACTGTAAAATACTTACTAATCCTTGCATGTCCCCAAGCTTACAAAGTGCCTTTAAAACATTTACTCTACAGTAAATATCAGAATTTGTTGTAAATGAAACCATCGTATCTGTAGTCTTTTTACATATCCCTTCTGAACTTTTTGCGACTAATGGGTGCTGGGAAACAAAGTGAGCAAAATATGCTCGCTCTTCGTTTTTCTTTTTTCTGTAAGCATGTGCTAGCGATAGAAATATTCTTCTTTTTACTAATATAGCCATATATTTTATATACAGATCCTTACCATGTTCAAGCTTTATGAAATTTAACGCGTTAGAAAAGGCTATTAGCTCTTCCACATGGGTTAATCTTTTTATTAAGTGTCTTCTATTTTTTGAGGAAATAGTGGCATTGGCGGCAAGCTGCTGGTTTATGGTCTTAATCAACTTGGCTGTATTTTTTTTCATAGCCTTGCTTCTGCTTTTTTTACGATAAATAACAAACGCATTGTATATCATGATAGAAATGCAGCCAAACATATACATAATAATAGACAAATGGATTCTCAGGTCGTTTATCAATTTATTGCCTCCATGCTTCTTGCATAATGAAATATGAAAGCTTTAATCTTTCATGAAATTGCAGATTACCTCTCCATGGTTTCAGTCGTACTGGCGACATTGCTACGTAGTCAGAATCAGTTCGGGCAATACCTATATATATATCGCTTATTGGTAATCCCTCGACACCAAATTTGTCATAATAGTCGTCATGTACTTGCGTAGTGGAGGGGTCAAAAAAGTTTAACATCATCCATGGCAGCCTTATTTCAACTAAGTTATCGCCATAACAAAAGTCCGCTAGAGAATTAAAATTATCATGCGCTGGGTCGTTTATCCCATGCGTAAGCAGCCCTGTTTCCCGGGAAAACAGTCTGCGCGTTGTAATTGTGAGCAATTCATGTTGGTTAAATATTAAATTGTTTTGTTGTGCTATCAAAATTGGTACAAACTCAGATTCCCACCTTGAAGGTACAAAGGCAAAAGGGTTTTCGCCCGTTATCTCTTCATGGAAGCGCATGAATGTTGCGTTGCTTCGCATGTTTACCATTAACCGGGTGTTAGTTTCACCATTTAATATAAGCAGAAAATTTGAAGGCCTAGCAAATTCAAGATGTTCGTAGATTGATGTGCCAGACTTTGGGGTTACCATAATTGGCAAGTACATCTTACTGCCTGGGCTTACGTTATTCCCCCGCACCAGCAAGTAAAGCCCTTCAACACTTTGTTTGGCATAGATGCTTATACTGTTATCTGTGTGAACAAGATGAGATTCATCCCATTCATCTGGGCTGCCATCTATCAAAACAGGGCGGCTATAGGCACCTGGGTCAAAGGACATAAGCCCATACCCCTGGGTTTGAGATTGCAAGTTGCGCCAGTATTGGTTGCGCCATGGGTCAGTGGCAAAGGCAGTGTTCCAGGTACGTCTTTCCCAGTTGTCTTGCCAGGTAGAAATTATATTGCCAGCCCAGCCTTTTGTTTCTAGCTGGGTACTTATCATGGCTAAACCCTCACCCTGTTGCCTTTCGTTGTAAGGCGTATCATCTATACGTGTCGGGACACGACTAGCGGATATTCCAAATCCTACCGCCACTACCGGCATTGTGTGATAGCGGGTCAATAAATCCAAATAACCATTAAAGTTGCAATTGATATCTAAATCATCCAATAATGGGGCAAGGATACTCTTTTGATTAGGAGTTAATAGGCTCAAAAAATCATCCGTAAAATGAAAAAGGCGATAAGCAGCAAATACACCTGCTTGCATATCTTCCGAAGGGATAATATTTTCATAATCAGTTTGCACGTATTTGCGCAATTGTGCTGCATAAATGATTTCATATTCAAGAAAATCGGTTAGGGGATTTGCGATAAAGCTGATTGGCCGCTGCGTTTTAAAGCGGCGGGTTTCGTAACTTGTTGCGCTATCCATCACTTGAGCTAGCATTGCTTCAAACCGGTTAGCGTCTTCGGAGGTGCTAAAAAAACTGCCTTGGAAGCTATCCGGCATATCAACATTGTTATTGATATAGGCTATTGCATCTGGATTCCACTCAGCGCCAACAACAAACCCAACAACCCAAGGGGAAATGTCGCGCATAAAGACTTGTATGCCATTTTCATTAAGCAAATCAATCCTATTGCCATGTATAATATCTATGACTTTTCTTAGCGATTGTGATAATTCTTCACTATCTGTATGGTAATGTGTATCCCCTACACCCTGGATAAGCATGAGACCGTTTTCACTGGTTTTATTATGCTGATACAGCGCGTCGTAAAAGCTGCTATGCATTATATTGGCTGCGTACACAACTGTAGCACCCATATCCTCGATTTGCTCAAACCAGCGTAAGTAATCCTTTTTTTTCGCACCTAGCTCCCAATATGACTGCCCAGGCACAAAGGAGATAATCTCAACACCACGCAGCAGTAGAGGTTCTTCACTGTCATCCTTATAGATACCATTATCATCTGCGCGGAAAACAACATGCACGGTTGCGTTAGGGCGGAAGTCTATAAAAAAACCCATATAAAAATATGCGTAAAAAGCAATGGCAGCCAGCATCATCAAGACAAAAACAGAAACCAGATATTTTAGCATATCACTCGCACCCCAATCCTAAGGCAAATGCCACAACGCATGTCTGGAGGGGTGACTATATTGCTGCAGCATATCTATATGCTTGTCCATCCATCGACCGCGTTCTACCATGAAGTCACGCTTCTGCTCCATAGCCTCTTCAAAGCTAGACGGATTAAGGTCCGCTTCTGTGAGTCCTTCAAGCCGCTCTTCCGGTCTTGGGAAACGGCGTGAGCTGGTGCTTAAATTTCTATAATCAAAACTGTATCCCCATATGTCAAAATTACGGTCGATGGCACTACCAAGCCATTCGACTACTTCGTCCATATAGTTTACAAGTCTTTCTTCTGACAAGATATTTTGCCTTAAATTATTCCAGCGGCGTACTACCTGTTCTGTGAAATATGGTGACATAAACAACCTATCAAACCAGCCACGTCCGTTAAGATAAAATTCGTCTACGGGCATTATTAAGAAAAAATTATCAAATATATTGTTAAAGTCCCATACTGGTCCTGCAATAAGTCTACCCCTTATGTCTTTATGGAAATAGGTAGAGCCTGCAAATAGGTCATTATTGCCTATGAAATCGTTAATGATAAAAAAGTCTACAAAGGAGTTGATGTCAATGTATCCTTCAATAGAGCGTGGGTCGTGTAGCATTTCTGATGAATACAAAAAACGCTCTAAAGAGTTTATGCTACCCATAACATAATTTCGCACTCTTTCACTATGGTTTAAATACGTAGGGTACAAAAGCTCAACTATACTCTCTCTTTCAAGCCTTAGTGTGTACCCGCTAAAGATTTCTATATTTCTGTAGGAATGCCGGTTCCATTCAATGCGAAAAAGGTAACTAGTCTCAGGCATACCTGACCTGTATCGGTTTAAACTTATGCGGTTAGGCTCTACCCTTAAAGTTTCAATAAGCACATAAAGCCCTTGATATTCCCCGTTTAATATCAGCTCAAAAAAACGCACATTAGGCACAAATGGCCCTCTTATTACATCTGCGGCGATATTCATCCACATATAGTTTCGCATTAGTGTTTTGTCTAAAAAGGGACCATGTAGTGCCCATTCGTGACCCGGTTCTATACCAAGCAGTGGCAACCGATTATTGTAACCGTTTTCATCAACAAGGCGTATGCGATAATTTGGTTTGTCAAAAAAACGAGACGAGTTACCACGTAGGCGCATAGCGGCCAATGATTCAAATGCGGGAGTATCGGTAAGATGGTTCCAGTCGTTAGTGTTATCTATTACAGTTATGTGGGCTAATATTTCCGTTTCACCCTCAGGGGTTGTGTGAAATGTGTTCCGCATTTCCCATGAGGTATTTTCCATGCCAAACCCAAGAGGGCGACCTGGAATATCCTGATTATTGGTATCAATTGATATTATTGGTAGATGTGTACACAAGAAAACATCCTGGCTGCAACGTGTGCATACATGTAGATCGACCTCACTGGGGCTTCTCATATGCTGATGATATCTTGTTGAGTGACCCGTCCTGCCAAAATATAGAAAAATCAAAATTGCAATTATTATCACAATAAAAGAACCGACATAATCAACAATGCTTTTTCGCATGAAATCACCCGCTTATTTCATCGTTTTGGGTAACGACGTTTACGTATGCCATACCTTCTTTTTCGTATAAGAGTTGTGTAATGCTTTTTCCTCCTTTATAAGCAAGGTTATATGTGTGCCTATCAAGTTCGTATATCAGCTCTAATGACTCAACTGTTGTATTTTTTACCCGCAAAAGTGCTTTCCTGTTAAAAAACGTAAACACAGTCCCTTCGATATCTTTCTCAAGGCTACGATTGCCTTTTATAATAAGCAAAATCCTATTTTCGTTGCGGACTTTGCCCATTATCAGCAGTACTACAAACACTGCAACACTACCAAAAACCGCAGTCCAGAAGTCGGCAACACCGCTACATAACCCAACAATAACCGACCAAAAAATATATGCCGTATCTCTGGAGTCCTTTATCGCAGTACGGAAACGCACAATGGACAATGCTCCGGCCATACCAAGGGACAAGGCTATGTTATTACCAATAACCGTCATGACAGTACAGGTCAAAATGGTTATTGTAACCAACGAGACATTAAACTTACCGCTGTAAGATGTACCCGTATGCGTATACCAATACGAGACGTAAATTACCATGCTTAATACAGACGCGATGGCTATACGGATAGCAATTTCCTGAAGCGTTAGATTACCACTTTGATTTACAAGATCTCTTAATGCACCAGTCATATTAGTCTCCATTCGACAAGCTGTTATACGCAAAAATAGTATGGTTGTATTCTGGTTATTTTATGTTTGACCTAATCCACACTACCAATAATAATTATCAAGAAGAGGCCGTCCTAAGCAGTATTTGCTGATAGCCCGTTCGCTTTCGTTGCTGGACTGGATTATGTCTTTAATATAACTAAGCAAAAAATTATTGTATTTGACCTCAAGCACGACCATATATGAATCAAATATCGGATTTTCTACCAAATTATTAGAAAAAATATCGAAGAAAGACTCCGACCCCCTAATATTGTGGTCAAAGGTTATACGCGTTTCGTTTTCTTTTGCAACATATACTTTACGGTTATATGTCACAACGGCCTTAGGCCGGTAGCAGCGCATACTCATAATGCCAAAGCACTCGTCTGCAAAATCTGATTTACACTCAAGCAATACCGAATAATTGCCATATATAAGATCAAGGGCTTTTTCCTTATCCAGCGGTAATGAGCGCTTTTTTTGCCACTGGCCCTGCTTCTGCTTTAGTTCCAACTTAGCTACGTCAGAACTTGGGCCATAGTTGCGTAGCCGTATCTTTTTACGTACCTCCACACCGTTTATTTTTTCCTCATAATCTGTATCATCTATATCATCAAAGTATAAGGAGCGAATCAGATATCCATCCCCACTACTATGTGTATCTTCCTCAAGTATGCGGGACAATTGACGGGATAGATAATAGTACCTATCAAAGCCTATAAGATATTTCTTCTCCTGCCTTAGAACTTCTTCCATATTGCTCTCAACTCCAAAATGCCCGACTGTTACTATTTTTATATAGAATATAGTCCCCAAAGCATTAGCATATTATTTTGAATGGTATTTGAAATATATGGGTTTGTATGGCTTGTGGCAGGAGTGCATAATCATCATAGTATTTAGCCATTTCTAGCAAGCCACGTATTATGTCACCGTCCAGAGCTCTGTTGTTAGGACAAGTATTTTTCTATAAAAAGACCCGAGTGATTTCTCAATCGAGCCGTTACGTTGTTGTGCTATAAATTTAAGATTAGAGTGTGTGAAGCGTTTTCGGGCGGTTCAGCAAGCTCTATTTTATTGGTCCAATCAACTGCTTCTGCCAAAGATTAAGACATATAGTGAAATCAATGAGAAACGGTCTCGCCCGAGCGGCACCCTGAAACGCCGAAATAAGGCGTTTTAGGGCGATTTTGCCGCGACAGGCGAGACCGATTTCGAATTATTTCACTATAGTGGATATTCGGGAGCCATTACAGTTGCGTTGTTAGCAAAAAAGACTGATGATGAACCCATAAAGTTCGCGTCAGTCTTTTTTGTGAAGGAAAGTACTAAACGAGCTTACTTATTCCTATGTTTCTTCTTAGCAATAAACATAAATAATATTGCGCCTGCTATACACACAATCGAAAACCCTGCTGCCATGGTAAAAGTCGAAACACCATCACCGCCTGTCAGAGGAAGCTCAAGCTGAGGTCTGTTGCCTACAAACCAGTAATTTGTAACTGTGGGGACTTGTATAAAGCCAGGTGTAAATGAGTCGCCAATTGTTACTACTTGGGTCACTAATCCAGTCGACGCAACGTGCACTACATTAATCCGCCACTGTCCCCACGGCGGTGCATATCCTGGCGGGGATACAGACTCTACAATATGATACACATACCTTGGGTCTATATCATATCTAATATATTGGCCTGCACCTGTTAACCCTGTGCTTGTTGTACGGTTTAGATGCTGAGTAATTTCCTCCCAGCGCGTGGGGTCGGCTAGAGTACCGTCTGCATTAAATATGACTTGCTCACCTACACCAAGGCTTGTGCCAATAAAACGGAACATCCTAAACTGCGCGCCTGCCAGCAAAAACTCCCATGGGTGGTTTGGATGGCCTTCGTTTGCGTAAAGCCCCCAATCAGTTTTATGGAAACGGAAGACTACATCGCGCATATTTGCCAAACGCCAAACATCGTCGCTAAATCTAAGTTCTGGGATACGATAAATAAGAGCGGCATCTGGATGGATGCGAGTTATACTGGTTACACTTGATGTACCGGTTGTAATCTCCCAGTAATGTCCATCTGGTGGGAGACTAAACGGAGCTGGTACGGATATTTCTCGTAAACGATATACGGAATCATGTGTAAGCATAAGCCCTACAGCCCCAGTAACAGGGGCACTTGCCAACTCATAAACACTGGCGGGGAAAACCGCACCTGGATTGATTTCAACTTGTTGCCATGTAATCACGCCACTGGTATCAACTTGCCGCCATAGGCTAAACACTGCGCCAGCTAGCGGTTCCAGATTTATTCCATCGAAATAAAATCCATCATTTGTTTTAATAAATTCAAAAGGAATCAAGTTTCTTACCCAACGTGCCACAACCAGTATATTCGGCTCGTTTATCTCACATTGCCCTGTAAAGGGAACCCAGATATAGTCATCCTCTATAGTGCACCATATCTCCCGCTCCCAGCCCACGAATGTATAATATTGTCTTACAGGGTCTGGGGGCATACCCTGCCCTACTGGGCGGTTGTCCATAATAGATAGCTCTGGTACGGCGGTGCGTGTTACATCTGCCGGATTGCCTTCTATATTACCGCCATCCAAATCAAAGATAACATTTGTTTGCCACTGTGCATACAGGTTCATGTTATGGGGTACAATCCGGTTGTAATATGTGTATATATATCCTGTGTCGTTAAGCAAACCCCATCTGTGGGTGTTCCAATGTACAAACTCCCAAGGGCCTCGGACGTGAGGACGCTGAGGATCTAAATGGGCCATTGGTTGGGGGCCTATTAACAGCGGATTAGAACCATCTCGCCCTATTTCGGTAAGGGCTCGCACAGTTACTGGCGATGTTAGCCCACGCGCCGGTTGGCCTTGAGTTTCGACAACCGTGCCCCCTGTCGCGTTGAATATAACAGTCGCATTCCATATCGCATAGACTTGTATCGGTCTTACAACTTGGAATGTGTTTGTTACCCAAACGCCAAAACCGTCACGCTGTGTATTCCAGCCTATAAACTCATGCTCTGACCATACCGGTGCCGGGACAGGTATACCTGTTGGAAAAGTACCTCCAGGACCAGCAATGGGGCTGACACCGGCAGATAGCGGCTGGCCAAGAGGCGAAACCGACCTATATTGATGATGGGGAAGTATTACCGATGGCGGGGCGGCACCATGATTAAAAACTACATAGTCAGACCATATAGCATAAAGAATAAGGGGATTACCTATACCGCCTACCCCGGGATATGATGGGTTTGCCGCGTTACGGCTTACTATGGTCTCGGGTGTAAACCAAGTTCCTGACCCATCAGCTGCGGTATTCCATCCAAGAAGTGCATGTGGAACAACGGAAAGTTCAGGCCAAGTTGCCAGTGTCGGAAATACCGGCGCAGGCCTCCCCGGACTATGCGGATGGGTCATATGGCTATTAAATGAATGTCCTATTGCAACACTAGCCCAACGCTCCATAGAGAAGCCGGGAGGATTAGCAATAAATACAACTTGAGCCCTCCACTGTGCGTAAACCCTAAGATAACCACCACCCGGATCCCAAACAGGCGTATTTCCTGTAAAGATGGCATCAGTACCGCCGCTACCGTCATATGTCGTATTCCAATGGGAAGAATAGCGAGAGCCCCAGTCGCGATCATGTACTTCATGGTGAGGCCTGGTGACAACCCACCAATGAAGCCGCCATGTAGCAAAATATCCATACCATGGAGTGCGTACAGGTGTTCCTCCCGGAGGCGTTGACGGAAGCACTATACCAATGTCACCACTGTGCCACAGAGGGATAAACTCATCCAATGTACGCCCAATAGGCACCCTGCGCTCAAGAGCCACGGCGTTAGCGCAGACTGTTTGGGGATAGTCATTAGCAACGCCGTATTGCAGGTCAAATACTACACGAACATAGGGTAAAAATACTGCGTACAACGTATCCGGGGTAGTTGATAATATATGGCGAGTAAAGCGTTCACCAGTGCCATCGGGGTTGGGGAACCAACCGTAAAACATGTGACCGGCTCTTTCAGGCAAGTATGGTCTGTAAATTTGCCCTACAACGCGGGTGATATTGTGGTTTAGATTGCCAACCATCACTCCTGGGCTATTGTGTACCGGCCAGTTACCCCCATTTTGGGCAACATTAAAGGCTATGTTAACTGGAGTCCCCCCTCCGGGGATAAGCCAGCGGGCATATACAGTTCTGTTTCCGGTAAGTGGTGTGGCATTTGTAATCTGATACACACCCGCCGGTTCCGAGCCTATTGGGATATAAGCTTCTACCGGGTGACTCCACCAACCTGCAAATATATGGATAGTTGTAGGCCCCTCCATTGGGTCATCGGGTAAACCTTGCACAAAGTGCCCATTTCTATAAACCCTGGAATTGCCTACCGTTCTTTCCGCGGCAGGTGTGGTAACAGGCATATCGCGGAAGTTCCAATCCCAACGATCATATGGTGACCAAAAATGCCAATTGCCGCCAACTTGCCCAACAACACGCCCGCCATTAGGATGGAAGTGCATTCTAAATACCCAGTTGGCATAAACGGTAATATCATTATCAACAATGGCGTAATGTGCCAGGTTATAAGGATGCCATACAGCAGCGGTCTGATAAGTATTTGCAGCACCGGGTCCTGACCAGTAAGTATTACCTGCTGTAGCCCACCCTCCTGGCTGTGTCCACCAGTTTGCCAATGTCATATTACTTTGACCCGGCCCTGGTAGTATTTGCGGTGCAGAACGAGGCCATGCGGTACTGGTATTGGGACGCTGTGTAAGTAGTGATGGGGGGACACCGGATGATTGGAAAACGGTCATACCTACAAAAGACTGACGCGTTAAGGATTGTGCCGCGCCACCGGTGAGATTACTACCCAATACTCCGCCTTGGGGGTCAAATGTTACCGTAGGTATTGGGTTTAACGTCCATCGTGCCCACAGCTCTGTAACATTGGTAATAACAGTAGTGCCGGTAAATGGGGTTGCGGGAGTACCAAGTCCACCAGAGCCGGATCCTGGCTCTATAATATCCCAGCCGGTAAAGGTATGACCTGGTTTGGTTGGTGGATTAGGCCAAGCTATATTAACCCAGTCGAACTGGGCGTTTGCTGTTTGAAATGAAAATCCGCCAATAGGGACAAGTCGTGGCCCATGGAATGTAGGATTACCTGGGTACGTAGGATGAAGAGGATGAGTATTAGGTGGCATGTTTAGTGTTGGATTACCGTCGCTAAATGTTACCAAGTAACCCCACTGGGCATACACGGTTGTGTCTTGGGTAATTGGGGTATCATGATCAAATACTTGCCCCATACCATCCTGTTGAAAATTCCAGGACATAAACTGAACATTCCCTAGAGGCCCTCCGCCTGGGAGAATGGGCATACCACCAGCCCCGACAGTGAATGAGCCTTCTTGTACCTCACGAGCCTGCGAACCATCTGGCATAGGATTAGCACCATTAGAGTTAAAATGAACAAAAATGCCTGAGCTAAATGGTACTAGGCCATATCCGATTACCCCTCCTGAGGGTGTTATTGTTATAATGATGTAGTCCTTGTTTTCATCGTAATGTTCTTCAGATACAGCTTCGTCACCATAATATGCTTCGTATTCACCATATGCTTCTGCTACATGGTAATGTGTTTCAAATGTGCCATAGGAATGGTACATTTGAGTGTATGGTTCCTGGTTTGTGGCATACTCATATGTTTCAGTATTGTATCCATACCAATGCATATAATCGTACTCTCGGTCTGTGCCAATTAGATACTCCCAGCCATCTGGTATAGCAATACTAATATCTTCCTCGTTAACCCTAGACCGTAGTATGATATTAATGGCACCCGCTTCATGCCAAATATCATAGTCTACATCATATGGCGTTAGTGATACATTACCGTACCCATCAATTTCTACATAAATATTCTTTACATAGTATGGCTCATAATCTTCATATTCGTAAAAGCCTGTTAATGCAAATGTAATGGCAGTCGCCACCAGTATAATAACTGAAAAAAGTATTAATATGCGTTTGTAGTGCACACGAAGTTCCCCACTGTGATTGCTTTTTATGTACCTCATAGAACACACCCCTATCTTGATATTTTTTGAGAAATCGCAATGTTCATTTCCATTCTCATCTGTAACATAAATGCAATATAAAATGCATCGAGGTGCGTTTCAATGGCTTTGTACCCAACGCCGCAAATCCGTACTTAAATGCATACTAAAATCATCAAGATATATATGAGATGGCTAGTTTGGTATATGTTGGCTGATAATAAAAAAGGACTGTCCTTTTTCAGGACAGACCCAGTGGTTTATGCATTACAAAATCACTTAATTGACTTAATGTAAGGTAAGCATTATAGTCATTACCGCTATGTATAAAGGGGCGATTGGAATGACCTTCACAGTATTTGATGTTCTTGCTTGGACGATTGTGTATCTTAATTTTTTCGTCGTAGCAAGGATAATAATCAATCAAAAATCATTCCTCATAAAAGAAGGCATTTTTATTATTGCCTCTAGTATTCTTATTGCAATTTTGGCCGTTGTTGGCATTGCTATTTTCGATGTTGGTGGCGCGCTTAGTGGTATCGCGTCGCTCTTGCTGGGTATGCTCTACATCTACAAAATAAAAGCTTATTCCATTACAAAATCTATTATATTGGTGTTTGTTTCTGTATTTATTCTTACTATGAGCGATGTCTTTGCTATGCTTACCGTAAGCTTTTTCTTCCCATATTTTTTGCCATCGGTTCCAAATTTCCCGTCACCTATAGGGCTTTCTTTTTATGACTTTGCGCGATACATGCCATATGTATTGTTTTTGATTATTATTTCTGCTTTGACTGCATTCTTGTTTACACTATTGACGAAAAAACAACGCCGGCTAATCAACCAAAGCGACACGGCTCAAGCGGTGCTGGCTGGTATATCGCTAATAATTATTGCCGTTATGATAATCGTGACCGGAATATGGCGCAATCTTGGCTCAACAATCGAGTTTATTACATGGACTATTGTGCCTGTTTCTGGTATAGCTGTTGCTACACTTGCGGGTGTAATCCTCTATGCGCGAGCATTACACGAGCAAATGGTTCGGCGAAAAAAAGAGTCAGAACAAGAAATTCTACAGCAATACACAACTCAAATAGAACAGCAACAAGGAATTGTATCCAAAATGCAGCATGATATAGGCAATATACTCTCATCTATGGAAGGATATCTACAAGAAGACGATCTTGCCGGCGCAAAGGAATATTTCTATGCAAAAATTAAAATGGCAACAGCGGATATTACCGACAATAATTTGACCCTAGCCCGCCTTGCTAATATTAAGGTGCCAGAAATCAAAGCTACATTAGCCGCGAAGCTGGCAGTGGCACAAAGTGCCGGGATTGATACCAACTTTGAAGCCAATGACATAATCGAATATATCCCAGTGAACTCTGTCGCACTTGTTCGTATGCTTGGGATTATTATGGATAATGCAATCGAAGAACTTGTTGAATTAGGCAGAGGCCAGCTTATGGTCGCCTGTTATATAGTTGGGGGCGGAGTTACCTTTGTGGTACAAAATACCTGCCGCCCGGATATTCAAAAACTACATGAACTGGAACAGGTTGGGTTCTCAACAAAAGGCGAGAGGCGAGGCTTAGGGCTAAGTAATCTGGCCGAAATTGCTGATACCTATCCAGACAATATAACATTGTGTACAAGCATCGAAGGCGAGAGCTTTACGCAAAAGCTACGGATAGGAGGCGTTGGATAATGCTACACATACTAATCTGCGAGGACGACATCAGGCAACGGATATACATGGAGTCTGTAGTAAAGGAACATATTACTACAAAAGATGACGAGATGAAATTAGCCTTGTCATCCAGCAGTCCGGCTCAAATACTTGCATACACAAAAGCGCATCCTGACAAGGGAGGGCTTTATTTCCTTGATATTGACTTGCAACATGATGAGATGAACGGCATAGAACTAGGTGCAGAAATTAGGGGAATCGACCCCCTTGCTAAAATCGTATTCGTTACAACCCACTCGGAGCTTGCACACTTGACCTTTAAACATAAAATCAGTGCCTTGGATTATATCGTCAAGGATAGGCCAGAAGAGATTGAGATGAGGATACATGAATGCATCAAAGAGGCGCATAGACGCTATCTGCAAGAAAAGCATGAACAGATGAAGTACTTTAAGGTAGATGCCAATGGTGAAGTATGGAGTATTCCCTACGATGATATTTTGTTCTTTGAAACCCATGTCAATATACGCCATAGAGTAATTATACACACGGAAAATGGCAAAATAGATTTCCGTGGGTTTCTTGGTGAGATTGAAAAACTTGTACCGGAATTTTTCCGTTCCCATAAATCATATCTTTTGAACATCGACAAAATCAGCTATATCGACAAACTAACAAAAGAGGCCGTGATGCCGAACGGGAAGCGTGCCCTTGTTGCGCAGAAGAAGATAGCTGGGTTGGTTGAGATTATTGGGAAGAGGTAAATAAAAGAAAACTGCGGAGGCAAAAATGAAAACCAGACTCGAGCAAGTATTGGAGCGGTGCCTTAACGGGCGCGAGATTGCCATATGGGGTAATCCGACTCGGTCACTTATGCGGGCGTTGAAACCATATCCATTTCATATTGCCACTGAAGTAGGCCCTTCCACCCACTATGTAGTTGCAGTAACGGAAAGTGATTATGATGATTTCCTTGCGGACGAGCAAAGCAAGGGATTTAAACATGCGTATGACTATATTGTATTTGAAGATGAGGGCGGCGGAGCACCGTTTGAATGGGAATGTTATGGCGCAAAAATCGGAAGGATAACATATTTTGGTGATGAAATTGTTGGGGCTTGCAGTAATGGCTATATCGAAAGTATCGGACACTTTACATCTATCAACGGTACCGCCAAAATTCATGTAAACCACCAGTTAAACATGACCTTCATAAGCGATGATATTGTGGATTTCTTCAATGAAGAAAACAATGTACTATTCAAAAGCAAACTCAAGGCTGACCCAGCCCACCCATATGCCTACAGTAAGCCCAAAATCACCATCGGCAGCGATGTGTATATCGGCGCACATGCCTTTATCAATGCCTCAAAAGTGACCTCCATCGGCCACGGTGCAATTATCGGCGCAGGAGCTGTAGTGTTGGAAGATGTGCCACCATACGCAGTAGTCGTAGGTGTCCCTGCAAAAATTAAACGCTATCGCTTCTCGCAGGAAATGATAGAAACCTTGCTTCGGATTATGTGGTGGGAATGGAGTATTGATGAAATCAACGAAAATGCCGCTACGCTTATGTCACCTGAGATATTTTATGAGAAGTTTAGAAGGGGCTAAATGCACATATCTATAACGGTAAAAGAGCTGATGAGCTAGAATCAACGCCTGGTTGAGGGATATAAACAACACCTCCATTGTACGCGTATTGGCATCATGCTTTAATAAGCGCAAAAATGGAGGTGTTTTATGTTGATAGCAAAGAATATACGACAGTTACGGCTTGATAGTGGGTTAACCCAGGAAGAACTCGCCGCACAGCTAGGTGTCACCGGCCAGGCGGTGAGTAAATGGGAGCGAGAGGAATGCTATCCGGATATCACTTTACTACCCGGTCTGGCCAATTGCTTTGACATTACTGTGGATGAACTGCTGGGGATGGCGGAAATCAAAGGGAAAATGTGGGGTGTTTATGCTCAGACCAATGCCTTGCAGGTGGAAAGTAAGTACTATGATGCCGTTGCGGTTTATGACGAAGCACTTAAAATATTTCCTGGGGATTCTGGGTTAACTGTGGCGCGCGCCCAGTCTCTGGCTATGGCTGGGGAAGAAATCCACAATGCAATCAAGCTGTGCGAACGCCGCTTGGAGGACAATATAAGCGACCATACCCGTAGCAGCGTGGTAGCAGTGTTATGTATTTTGTATAATAGCGCAGGGATGCCAGAAAAGGCCGAAACCCTTGCTAGGCGTCGGCCTCATGCACGGGATAGTAGGGAATTTCTTTTACCGAATTTTCTTGCACCTGAAGAGCGAGAGGCGTATCTCAAAGAGCACTTGCCCGGTATTTTGACAGCAATATGCGAGCTTATCGATGGTGCTAATGGAACAGACGAAGAAAAATTACGCCAAACTATTCTTGGAAAATACAGCAATCATATCTCACCGGCGAATGCAGCTGTGAAAATTACTGAGTTTTTAATGTGACGTACAGATGTCACATTTATATGGCATAATATAGCGAATTAAATGAGAAACAGTCCAGACCGAGCCGAAAATCGTGAACGATTCTACACGTTTTCGGCGACAGGCTGGACTGATTTCGAATTAATTCGCTATAATATCGGTATGAGAAATGCAAGCAAATAGGCTTTCGGCTATATTTAACATAATTTTGAAGAATTTTTTCAAAGCAACATCGGGTTTTGAAAAAAGACGGCAACGATATTCCTGCTTTCTATAAAGGAGGAAAAAGGTGAATCAACTTGATTTAGCCGATATTTGTAAGCACTTAAAAGCAGCGGTAATCCCCCACACACCGGAAGATTTTATTCTCGCAGAAGCATTTAAGCTAGGTTTGCTTGACGATGAGCTAAGGGCTGGAATAGCGGCGTTCCGGTCTTTTTTGTATGAGCTTTACGATGCTTTAGCCAGTGGCAAAGATAGATTTGATGTGAAGACAGGAATAAAAAACGGAACACTTCCTGCTCGTTTTCCGATAATTGAAGACTTGGGCGCAATTTTGTTTCAAATGGGTATTCATGGCAAACTCGAAACAGAGCCGAGAAACGAATTGATTATTCATGGCGAAGATATGCTTCATGTATCCAAAATGCAAAAGTATAAGCATATAAATAAAATGTCGAAAATGCGTAAAATTGAACTGTTCGACTTCTTGTCCAGCTTGGGGTTTTATTTCGAAGATGTCGATTTTTCAGATGATATTGATTTCTCAACAATAGGTACATTTTATGCTCAATATGAAAACGACGAGTCATTGCTCACAGGCTTGAAACTAATGGCTTTAGCACAAGCCAATGTAAGGGCTAAATATGACCGATATTCCACTATACTCATGCGTGGGGATTTTTATCCTCTTGCAAATGCAAAACCAAAGCCGCCGATTGTGAATATCACTGAATATGTCAATACACAACCGCCTGATATAAAGGAATGGGTTATTGGTTTAGATGAACTATTAGCCCAAAGTTGCAAAGTTGTTGGCGAGGTTAGGTATTTTTTATGCGACGGCATTTTTACTTACTCCTCGCGGAAAACAAAAAAAGTTGTATGCAAAATCGACCTAAGAGCAAAGAATAGCTCTGTAATCCCTAATGCAAACCATTTAGAAGATTCAAAAGATATATTAAATCAGCTTACCGAGTTTATGCTTGATACCATGAGAAGCAAAAATCGAAATTGCAAAGCTTGCTCGGAACTCAACAACCCTAATTTCGTCAACTGTCCATACGGAGGGGGAGAACCCTACAAGTTTTCGTATAAAGGTGAGGATTTTGAACTCTGCCGGCATAATGGTTTTGAATTTTTACTAAATAACGAGATGAAGCGTAATGTGCTCAGAAATTGGATTGAGTTAGAGCTTGCTTGGGGCAATTAAGTTATATAATAAAACCCCACAACTATATCAGTTGCAGGGTTTCGTCATAGGCACCAGCCAGATTCGAACTGGCGAATAAAGGTTTTGCAAACCTCTGCCTTACCACTTGGCCATGGCGCCATATTACATACTATGAAAAAACTAGCCGTGGGTTGCCACACGATTTTAGTATTTCCATCTGGCAGGAATTATAGGCATTTACTGCTGGGATGTCAATTCTCCTTTGCCTAAAACTGTCGGGAACCTGTATAATACAAGCTATAGTGAAATCAATGAGAAACGGTCTCGCCCGAGCGGCACCCTGAAACGCCGAAATAAGGCGTTTTAGGGCGATTTTGTCGCGACAGGCGAGACCGATTTCGAATTATTTCACTATAAGCCTGACTCGAGAGGGATTTCTATGCTTAGCACAGTGCGCAAAACCATCCATAAATATAATATGCTCACGTCTGGTGATAGGGTTGTGGTTGGGCTATCTGGCGGGGCGGATTCTGTTTCTTTGCTTTCGGTATTGATGGCTTTGCGGAATGAGCTTCAGCTAACGATTTATGCCGTTCATATTAATCATAATCTCCGGGGAGAAGCTGCTCGGCAGGATGAAGGGCTTGCCCGGGCTTTATGTGAGGACTTGGGTGTGTCTTTTTTTGTTTATCAGGCTGACGTGCGGAGCTTTGCTGACGTGCATAGACTTGGAATCGAAGAGGCGGGGCGCAAGCTACGCTACCAATATTTGCATCAAGCCATGGTGGAGCTTGGTGCGCAAAAAATCGTCGTAGGGCATAACTCCGATGACAACGCGGAAACTGTGCTGCTGAATCTTTTCCGAGGAACAGGGCTCAAGGGCCTATGTGGTATCCCTCCTGTTAACGGGGTGGTAATTCGGCCGCTGCTGGAGGTGAGCCGCCATGAAATTGAAGCCTATGTAGATAAAAATAGCTTGCCATTCACCATAGATGATACCAATTTATCCATAGACTACAAACGCAACGCGATACGAAACGTCATCATGCCTGAGATACACAAACATTTCGGAAACCAGACTGCAGGGCTCATAGCTCGGAACGCACTGTTCATGCGGGATGACGAGGATGCCTTGGTGCTTTTTTCGCAAAAAAAAGTCCGTATGGTGCCATACGGATTTTCTCCGAAAATAATTCTTAATGTAGATTCATTGTTGTCACATCATGTTGCTATAGCTCGCCGTCTGCTTCGTGATGCAATTTCCGAGTTGCGAGGGGAGATAGGACTTGAGGATATAACCTCAGCTCATATAGAGTCAATAATTGATATCGCCCAGGGACGCACTGGCCGGGAAATATCACTGCCTGGGTTTAAGGCCCGGCGTGAATATGAAAATTTGGTTTTGCATAAAGATAGGCAAACGCAGAGATTTTGTCATATTCTATCCCCGGATATTCCCGTTAATATTCCCGGAATGACTATCAAATTATCCATAACACCGCCATATTACCCCTTATATAGCAAATACTGTACGCATTCCCTCAATTATGATAAGGTAAACATGCCCTTAGAAATTCGTACCCGCCGTCCTGGGGATAAAATTACCCTCCCAGGTGGGACAAAAAAATTACAAGACTATTTTACTGATACAAAAACACCTCGTGCATTGCGAGATTCTACCCCGCTTTTAGCTCATGGCAGCGATATTTTATGGATTATGGATAAACACAACCGCATAAACGTGGCTTACCAGGCGATAGATGGGCAACAAGCCTGCTGGGTTACCGTGTACTAAGGAGTGCGTGGGGCGGGGTACAGCCCGCCCCACTTGAAATAATTTCATGCATGACTGGTGAAGATTAAGCCCCGCTTGGGGTGATAAAGGGGAAAACATATGACAAAAAAAGAGCGAATTGAGCCGCTTCTAACGGCGGAGAAAATTGATGCCCGGGTATCTGAGTTGGCTGACCAAATCAACAAAGACTATGTGGGAAAATCCATTATTCTTATGGGCACTCTCAAGGGGGCTTATATCTTTATGGCGGATCTTAGCCGCAAAATTACTGCTCCTACGGAAATCGACTGCCTCAAGGTCTCCAGCTATGGGGATTCCACTTCACCTATTTCTCAGGTAGCATTTGATCAAAAGCCATCCATTGAGCTGGAAGGGAAGCATGTTCTCCTAGTTGAGGATATAGTGGACACAGGTCATACCTTGGCCTATCTGAGGCGATACTTAGAAAGTAGAAAGCCCGCGAGTCTTAAAGTCTGCGCCCTATTGGATAAGCCCAGCCGCCGTGAAGCGGTTCTGCCGGAAAGCGAGTATATCGGATTTCAAATCCCGGATGCATTCGTAGTAGGATACGGCTTAGATTTTAATCAGCGTTATCGCAATTTACCATTTATTGGGGAATTAATATTTGAAGATATATAGAACGGGATAACCCGACATACAAGGAGATAAAACGGTGGCAAAAAACAGACACGCAAAGAACATCAGCATATTCTTCCTATTGGTGGCCATATTGCTGATGTTTAGTATGCTAAGAAATATGACAAACGACCAAGAGGAACTTGAGCCCTTCACCTACGCTAATCTATTGCAAGCCCTGGAAGACGGGGAAGTAGAAAGCGTAACTCTTACCCCCTCTATGGAGGTCAACAATGTTGGCGAAGCAGAGGTAAAGCTTAGTGGCGTACGGGAACCCCATGAGGTAGATATCCCCAATATTTCAGGCTTTGAGGAGTTTCTGCGCCAGGTATGGGAAGACCAGCCTGAGCTTGGCATTTACTTTAACCCCCCCAGGCGACCCAGTGTTTGGGTAACTGTCCTGCCTTTTGTGTTGGTGTTTGGTGGTTCTCTAATCGTGCTGATGCTTGTGCTTAGGCATATGCAAGGTGGGGGCATGGGGGGTAGAGGCCCCAGTTTTGGCCGCAGTCGTGCAAGAGTCAGCTTCCTTGACAAACGCAAGGTCACTTTTAGCCAAATTGCAGGCCTAGATGAAGAAAAAGAAGAAATGGCGGAAATCGTAAGCTTCCTAAAGGCTCCCCAAAAATACAATGATATCGGGGCGAGAATCCCAAAAGGCGTACTCCTTGTAGGCCCACCGGGGACAGGTAAGACCTTCCTTGCCCGTGCTGTAGCCGGTGAGGCCAATGTACCCTTTTATAGTATTTCCGGTTCGGATTTTGTGGAATTGTATGTAGGTGTGGGTGCATCTCGTGTGCGGGACCTTTTCGAACAAGCTAAGCGTACTGCTCCCAGTCTTATTATCATAGATGAGGTAGACGCCGTAGGTCGCCGCAGAGGTGCCGGTCTTGGAGGCGGCCATGATGAACGTGAGCAAACCCTAAACCAACTCCTTGTTGAAATGGACGGCTTTGCCGTAAACGAAGGAGTCATAGTAATAGCCGCAACCAACCGTCCAGATATTTTGGACCCTGCCCTACTAAGGCCTGGCCGTTTCGACAGGCGAATAGTGGTCAACCCGCCGGACGTTAAGGGCCGGGAAGGGGTACTGGAGGTTCATGCAGAAGGCAAGGCGTTAGACCTAGATGTAGATTTGAAGGTAGTAGCCCAAACCACTGCAGGCTTTACCCCGGCAGACCTTGAAAACCTGATGAACGAAGCCGCGCTCCTAGCAGCCCGTGACGATAAAACCAGCATAGATATGGAATCCCTGCGTAAGGCCTTTATAAAGGTGGTTGCAGGCACAGAAAAGAAAAGTCGAGTTATCACGGAAAAGGACCGTCGCATGACTGCATATCATGAAGCAGGCCATGCCATCTGCCACGAAATACTCTCGGACTTAGATTCAACCTATATGGTTTCCATTATCCCCACAGGCCGAGCCGGGGGTTATGTAATGTCTCTGCCTAGCGAAGACAAGGCATACCATAGTAAGCGGTTTATGGAACAGAGCATAGTAGCCCTACTTGGTGGCCGCGCTGCCGAGGAGCTGGTATTAGGTGATATAACCAGCGGTGCCGCCAATGATATAGAGCGGGCAACAGGCCTTGCACGTAATATGGTAGTCAAATTCGGGATGAGCGAAACCCTTGGGCCAATTCAATTCGGCAATGACAACGAGGAAGTATTCATAGGCCGAGATTTACACCATACCCGAAATTACAGCGAAGAAGTAGCATCGCAAATCGACAACGAAATCCGCCGCATCGTGACCCATAACTACAACGAGGCAAAGATGATTATCTCAACCCATATAGACGTACTCCACAAAATCGTTGAACTACTAATGGAAAAAGAGCGAGTCTCCGGGGAAGAGGTACGGAAGCTGTTCCCGGCAGGTGCCCTTATAGCTAAAGATACAAAGGGCCTGATGGGTGAAAGTGGTGTTGTCAGAGGGACTATTCTCTAAAAAACTGCGGAGCCGCCAAAGTGCGACATTCTTTGGCGGCTCGCGTGTAGGGATGATATTATTTACATATATTGTGCAAGTTTAGCCGCATCTATCGCTTTTCAAGTCATTAAGAATTAAATCAACAATGTCCCCTTTTTTCATATCCTCCTTAAGAAGCTTTTCAGGGATATTCGGCAAATAATCTTTTTCCCGCCACCACATACGCATTTCTGCTTCGCCATAGTCATTGGCTGTTGGTTTTTGCAAATGCCGGTTTATTGTTTCTTCAAATGTCAAATCAAAATAATACGCGTGGATATTTTTAACATATGTTCGCTGGATGAAGCTAAAAAGATTTTCGTAAATATCAGAATATAATATGCCCTCAAGAATTGAAATTTTGCACTTTTCAAAGGCAAATGCAATCATTGATTGTAATAAGTCTACCGCTTTATTATTTGGGCGGTCTTTAACATACATAATCTCACGGCGTATAACATCTTGGGAAATTAACATAGTCCCATAACCTAATCTTTTTTGCAGTTCCTTAGCTATGGTAGATTTTCCACTTCCCGAGTTGCCTCTTATAATGATTATTGTTGGGGTCATTTGCTCATTCATAGCTCAAAAGGACAGCCCCATAGGTATTCTGCTTTCACAGGGTACGCTTACTTGGCATTTTCCGCATCCAAACCGAGGCCTATGTTGTTCCCGCACTATGTCCAAGAAATTGCTACATAGCATGGACTTCTTTCCTTCCTCAATTGATATAGCGTAAGCAGGGCAACGCTCAATGCATAAACCACACATAGTACAATATTCATATATGTCGCTGTAATCTCTGCTATTTTTTGGTAAATCAAGCTCTGTCAAAACGCTACCAAGTCTTCCTGCCATCCCTTTTTTTGTAATAATCCCTTTAGATAAGCCAAAAGTTCCTAATCCACATGCATAAGCTATGTGCCGTTCAGACCAGTTTGACGTATATTCAACATTCTCTTCAGCATTACCCATTTTGAATCGCCTGTCATTTGAAGGCGCGAGGGATTTGAATCCAGCTTCTGTTAGGATTTTTTCGAGATACTCCAATAGTTGTTTTAATAGATTTTGCCCTTCGTATCTTCCATGTAGCCATTCATCGGCGGGCCAGCGACAGTCTATTGAATTAGCAGCTTTGATTGCACCGGTATAGGGCAGGAAAAACGATATGACTGTGTTGGCATTTGGCAACCATTCGGCAGGGCATAAAAAGTGGCTGCCTATTATCTCATGGGATTTATATTTAATATAAAGTTCATCATCCGCTGAACCAAATGCAAATATAGGAGCCTCATATATTTGCATACCTTTATATCTTGGATGTATGGCGTTTTCTTCGGTAATGTAATTATTTGGCGAGTCATTTATATACCTTTCTGCCAATGTAATAATGTCATCTTTATTCATCGTAAAACCTCCTGCTATCTAAATTACTTGCGTTTGATGCAAAGGTTACGGCCCCTGAGGTGCAAAAAACCTCGCAAAATAGGACTGGCCTTTTCTCTCTCTAAAGGAAGATAGGTCTTTACCCAAATTGTTGATATCGCCCTTTGCCCAAAAAGCGAAGGGCGTTATTTTTATGGCGAAATGCTCCTGACTTATAGTCATCTTTACTGATATTGCCTCAGGGCAGGTTTTTATTTCCTCACAGTAATGTAAGATACTTTCGTTTATTTGAGAATAGGCCACGGTCATATGCAGGCAGTTATCGTTCTTATCATAGATTGGCAGCTTATACTCCTGGGTAACCCGGTCAAATTGCCCTTTCTCTATCCGAGCAGGCTTGATTATTGCATAGGCTCCGGCAAACTCCCCATCTTCATGGGTGAATAGTTCCTTAAGCTTTGTGAAGTTGTCGAAAATTATCCCGCCTATTTCCTCGCCATCCAAATCTGTTCGCCCGTTTATTATGCTGCCCTTGGTGCTCTCCGAAGATGATAGCCGGTCATTGTCGCTGATTTTGGCAGCGGATAGGGACCATTCCCCTTTGGCTAAGCCATCAAGACTGGTATGCAGCCCCCAGGTTGATTTATCCTTCCAAATTTGGTCGACAAGCTTAACAGCCTGGGCTTCGGATTCCACTGGTCGGGACAGTCCAAATGTCAGACACCTCCCTAATTCCGGACAATAAAACACCGCCGTAACCCCACAGAATCCGGAACCGGCATACCAAGGATAAGCCCCAATCCCCAAAATATGAATTTTAGGCAATCCCCTATACTGTCGCTTAAACCTGCCTGCTAAGGTGCCAACATCCTGAGCACTACATATCCGATATATTATCCCAAGGCTATGGACCAAGCTGTTCAAATTAAAACCGGCGTTTTTGGCCTCATATAGGGAGAGCTGCCTTCCGCAAGTTTCAAAAAGCCGTTCCAATGTAGCAAACCCAGCACCATGGCACAAAGTGGCGTATTGGGAGCATTTTGACCCATATTCCCCAGGCAAACGAAACAGGCCGATACGATATATATCCTCCACAAGGGCCATGGCGTGGGGAATAACAGATAAATCTCCACTAAACTCCGAAATCGTGAGCTCAAAGTTAAGCTCTCCGGTTTTGTATTGTATATATTGAAACAGTGCCTCCAATTGATGAGCACAACCTTTGGTTTTACAAGTACAAAGCGCCTGATTCAAACCGCTTCCCGGTAAGATTGAAACCGAAACCCCTTCATCAGTTATTGAAACAATAAGCCGCTGCCCTTCTTTGATTTTGGCAATTTGACCCCCTAGAACACGGCTAAGGGCGTCATCATAGAGCTTTTTCCCCCATTCCTTTATCAAAGCATCCTGAGTGTAATCCAGCAGATATTCAAAACCTGGCAGAACCTCCGCAACTACGTCATTCCGGGCTTGACCCGGAATCCCCTCTGTTTCGGTTCTTATTGCTGTCTCCATCAATGCCATTACCACATGTTTGCAAATATTTCGAGATGGGCAAGTACAAGTGAAATTGTTAAGAATATCTTGTATCGTAACGATTGTGCCATCAGCAAAAACCGCTTCCAATGCGGAATCGGTGAGATTTATATTTATTTCGGTATTTACAAGTTCCTTACCGGCACGATTTACTAAGCCCTTATTGGCAAGGTTAACTAGATAATTTTCATCAATTCCACTGAGCTGGGTTCTTAATAATGACATGACAGCTCCTTTCTATGAGATGATAGCCTCAGCCACCCATTCCGCCAACGCATCCGGCGTGAGGGTTGCAACCTTGGCACCTATGCCTGCCATTCTTTTGCCGGCATTGCTGTCTATCAGTCCTTGAGATTCCGTATCCAGCCCCGTGAGAATAAATAACTTGGTGCCGGACTCTATTATCCGCTTGGCCGCGGAATACATTGGGGTGTACCCTGCCCCATCATATAAATCTGTTACCATTATCATGATTGTCCTTGCAGGAGTTTCTATTAAGGACTCGCAGTAATTCATGGCCTTGCCGATATTGGTACCTCCACCTAGTTGTACGCTCATAAGAGCCTCTGCCGGGTCATCAACATACCCGGATAGGTCTACAACTTCTGTATCAAAGACTACCAGTTTAACGCTAAGTATAGGCAGCTTGGAGAAAATCCCAGACATTATGGCTGAATATATTACCGACTCTACCATACTTCCGCTTTGGTCTATGCAGATTACTATATGCCAAGGGTTATAGCGTTTTACTCTTGGGTTGAAGTATAACCGGTGAGGGATGATGGTTTTAAGGTCGGGGTCGTAGTTTTTCAGGTTTTTGCGTAGAGTCTTTTTCAGGTCAAAGTTCTTGCTGTGGCGGAAGGTTGTACTTTGCAAGCGGTTTAGCCTGCCAGTAAAGCTTCGCATTATATCGTTTTCCAGCTTTTTTGTAAGGTCTTCTACTACTTTGCGGACTATTTCTTTTGCGGTTGTAAGCACATCGCCCTTCATACGGTTTTTTAGGGCTAGGATGTTCTTTAAAAGGTTCATATTGGGTTCAATGGTTTCCAGAACTTTTTTGTCGTTTAGTATTTCTGTTAATTGATAACGGTCTAAGGCTTCATTTTCCAAGCGTTCAACTACGGTTTTTGGGAAAATCCGACGGATTTTTCGTATCCATTCGGGTATAAGCATTTGGGAAGGGCCCAGGCCACCCTCCCGTTCTCGTATCCCCCTATCCTCACCGTATTCTCGGCCATATAGGAAGTCCAGTAGATTGTCGACTTCGCCATAATCAAACTCATGGACAGGCATTTCTCCCCCTAGGCTGTCTTCAGAAAATGAACCTAATATCAGTCGCCAGCGGTTTAGCTCCTCATGTTTTGTCATATAAAAACCCCCTGGCTGCCGCATCTATGGTCTTTACTGTTTTCATTTGGTTCTCGTCAATTTGGGGCAAAGTTGTAATATCCTCAGGGGGCTCTTCGATTCCCAGCACCTCCAACACCTTTTTACCGATGCGGTCAATTTCTCTTGGAGTAAAAGAAGTAAACGCCAAGCGTAAATCCGGCACCAACTCTATAAATTCATCGTAAGAAACACCGCCGATTACATTGTTTATCCCTTCAATGAACCCGGAATCATAGAACAGCACATCCTTGGCTGTAAGAAAAATCCCCCTAAGGAATCGTCCGGTCAGGGCCATGATATTATCCGTCCCAGAAAAATACCCCTTGGCACGATGCAGTACATCGGCAAGGGAGAACTGTCCTGCATCGTATAAAAGCCCAGTCGCGGCACCATCCAACGCTGGAGGGATATTTGCCTTTCCTGTAAGGTCAAGCAAAGCATCACGGTACATATCATAGATACTAGTAGTCTGTTTAGTAGATTGGTGCAGCATTTTTATGACTTCGGCTAGGTTGAAATCTGTTTTTTCGTCGGCAGCAGTAAGACTGGAAATCATAGGAATCAGCCTCATTAGAGCCTCATACTTAGCATGTGCGATGGCCTCCCCTTGCTCCAGGCGCAGTATATGCTCTACTCCCTCAAGGAAGGCCAAGCTCCTAATGCAATCCGCCAAAGATACAAAGGAACTATCCTCTCGGATGCTATCCCGTACCAGCTCTACCAGCCTAGTTGAGGCCATAAGTGCCATCAAACCAGCCTGAAGAAGCAAGGCCGCCGCATCACCGGAGGTATGGCATTCATCTCTAATCAAATCGGATAAAATAGATTCGCAGGCATCTTCCACCGTGCCGCCCTTATGTGATTTTTCTATCAGGGTCGGGATTACCAACCCAGTGAAGGCATAATTCCATTTTTCCCGTACCAGCTTTGTACCGGTGCGGTTTACATAATCAGGGCCGTAGGTCTTTTTTCCATAGGAATTATCAAGGAAGGCCAACCGGTGGAGAAACACGGATTGATTTCGGTGACGAGGCTTAGAGACAATATCCAAGGTAATAGTCTTAAGGGCCGTGGTCTGGGTATTCATTTTATAGGACTTGGCAATGGACAAGAAATCCACAACGATTGGCGGCACTGGTGCGCTTGGCGCAACAACCCCGATTTTTTCCCCACGTAAGAGCTTTACCGCTTCAGACATAATAAAAGAAGTAGCCAAGTTGAGCTCACCCTTTACAAAGGCCGACTGCACCCCGTCAAGAAATTCATATACCCCGGGCTGAGACTTGTCTCGTAAGCTCGCAAGCCCTTGGCACATTGCAAAGGCAGCGGCCTCTTCCGAGAGGGATACATTTTCCTTGTTCTTGCGCAGGTTAGCGGCGAGCTTTGCAATATATACAAGGGTTGTATTGCGAAAACCGCCTTTGTCGGTATCATCAAAACGGCGGTACAGGTCATGATAGTAACTCGGATGAGGCATACCGCTTGCGTAGCCTGTTAGCTGGTCGCATTCCTTGTAGGAATAGGGTATCAGGTAGGCCTGACCGGGAAGGGGTTTTATTTTATCCGGTTTTCCCTCTTCCACAAGTGCCATTAGGGCGGCAGTGTGAAAGCCCCCGGTTATTACCAATATCCGGGGGTGTTTTTTCATATGTTTCAGAATATTCTCAGCCATATACATCTCGCGGATTTTATTCTGCTCTTCAAGCTCTAACTCCTCGGGGTAGTCCACTCGGGAGTAATAGCAGAAGACCAGCAGATTTTTGATAAATTCCTCTGTGGATAGGTCTAGGGCAGGCATTTCAAATAATTTTTCCCACAACTCGTTATGGCTCCGGCAGTTTTCTTTTGCGCACAGAGCCTCTATGTACTTGCTGCGCTCAAGATAGTAATCGTCATACCATGACTTTGAAAGGTTCTCATCCCGTTCAGCAACCAGGTTACCCAGTGGCAAGTCAATAAAATGAACAGGGATTTTCTTCTCCAATCCCGCCCTAACCGCCACAAGCTCCGGAGAAAAGCTTTGCATAGGATAATAACAGGCATTACCCTGATAGGAATAATAAATCGCCACCGGCGGCTCAGACTCCCCTATGAATGGAAGTAAAGAATCCGTATCACTTGGCCCCTCAACAAGAATACAGTCTGGCTTGTATATTTCAATAGCCTGCCGGATATGAAATGTGCAACCAGGACTATGATGGCGTATAGGAAAATAGACAACAGGGCGCGTGATGTCAAATACCTGAGACAGGAGTTTTTCTACCTGATCCATTTTCGCGCCTCGTAAAAAGCCTCCCACAGCTTGCCGGACTTACTGCGGTTTTTGACTACGGTATTAAAATAACTCTTGAGCTTGGAGATATCATCACGACTTTCCTTAACAACGGCACCCATTAGATTTTGCACTAAATTATCCACAGAGAGCTTGCCTGCATTGTAATAATGTGCCGTAAGGGCCGTTTGATAATAAACAGAAACAGCCTCGGCGGTGCTCATCACCGCAGAAGGTGGGTCAATTTTGGCACCGTCGGCAGATTTACCTGTCCGCAGTTCGTGGAAAGTTGTGGCTATCAGGTTAACAATATCTTTATCTGTAAGGGCCTTGGCGTTGGGGCCAAGAAGGGCGGCACACTGCTCCTCTATAATCTGGCATTCCAGGGCCACGTTATTTATGGGAAACACGGTCTCAAAGTTAAATCGCCGCTTAAGAGCACTGGACATTTCGTTGACCCCACGGTCACGGGTATTGGCAGTTCCAATAATGTTAAACCCAGGCTTTGCAAATAAAAAGCCCTCCTCTCCCAGTTCCGGGATAGAGAGGACTTTATCGCTCATTACACTGATAAGGGTATCCTGAATTTCCGCCGAGCAGCGGGTGATTTCCTCGAAGCGGGTGATTATGCCTTTTTCCATGCCGATGTAGAGGGGAGCAGGGACAAGGGATTCACGGGACGCGCCCTTTGCAAGGAGGAGGGCATAGTTCCAGGAATACTTGATATTATCGTCGGTGGTACCGGCGGTCCCCTGGATTGTATTGACGCTGGTGCCAGATATTGCGGCGGAAAGGAGCTCTGACAGCATGGTCTTGGCGGTGCCGGGCTCGCCTACTAGCATAAGGCCGCGGTTACCGGCAAGGGTGATGATACACCGTTCTACCAGGGCGTCATTTCCGTAGTATTTTTGGGAGATGTTTGCCTTTTTGTCACCGAGGACGAAGCTTCGTACAGCCTTGGGGCTAAGGAGCCAGTTGTCGGGTTTTGGATTTTTGGCATCATCCTCCCGGAGGGTTTTCAGTTCTGGGGCGAATTGCACTTCTACTGGGGGTTTTATTTGGTCTTGAGCCATGGGTTTGCTCCCTCTTATGTATGATTTTGTGAGTTTACCCTAGAGGGTAGCAGGTGTCAAAAAAACGCCTGCCATCCAACCAGATGACAGGCGTTTTTGCTAAATTTTACTTATGATAATCCTGCAAACTATTAACCGGCGCAGGCTCTTCCCGCCATGCCGCTATTGCATCTATAGCAGTCCGTGCAGACTCCAATGTAGTATACATAGGGATAGACTTCCGCACCGCCGCTCTGCGGATATTGGGGCCCATATTGTCCACTCCGCCAAATCTTGTATTGACTACGATGTCGATTGTGCCGTCCATTATTAGGTCGGCTATGGGTAAACCACCATCTATCAGTGGGGCCACGGGCTGGCATTCTATTCCGGCTTCTACTGCGGCCTTGTACGTGTTTTGGGTTGCGATTAGCTTAAAGCCCAGAGCCAGGAAGGCATTTGCTATGCCCGGCAGCTCGTCCATGTATTCATTGGCAATGGATAAAAGCACAGTGCCGGTGTCTGGCAGGCGATGCTTGCCTCCTTCTTGGGAAAGGAAGAATGCCTTGTGGAAGTTGTCGGACAGGCCTAGGACTTCCCCGGTAGAGCGCATTTCTGGGCCTAGCACTGGGTCTACCTCATGGAACATATTGAAGGGGAAGATGGCTTCTTTTACGCCGTAGACATTGAGCTTGCGTGGCTTTTGGTTTAGGATTTCCCCTGTATCCTGACCTTCTTTGGACTTAATCATTACTTGTGTGGCCAGTTTTGCCATTTGGATATCGCATACTTTGGATACTAGGGGGACAGTCCTGGATGCTCTTGGGTTGGCTTCCAGTACATATACTTTCCCTGATTTTTGGTCTATAGCATATTGGATGTTCATCAGGCCTACTACTTTTAGTGCTTGGGCGATTTTCTTGGTGTAGTCACGGATAATCATTTGATGGACTTCCCGGATTGTAATGGGGGGGATGCTGCATGCAGAGTCTCCTGAGTGTACTCCGGTGGACTCTATATGCTCGATTATTGCAGGTACCAACACATTGGTGCCGTCGGAAATGGCGTCGGCCTCACATTCCAGCGCGTCTTGTAAGAAGCGGTCTATTAGGATTGGTGGCATTTCCGGGCCGGATTCTGTTATGGCTTTTTCCATATACGCGCCAAGATGTTCTGGGTCGTGGACTACTTCCATACCACGGCCACCCAGTACATATGAGGGGCGTACTATTACAGGGTAACCTATGCCTTTGGCTACGCTCAGTGCTTCTGACACGGTTTTTGCCATTCCCGCTTCCGGCATTGGGATATCCAAGGATTTCATCATATTGCGGAATAGATCCCTGTCTTCTGCTGTAGCGATGATTTCCGGAGAGGTGCCTAGTATGGGGACGCCAAGGGCCTTGAGCTCCTGGGCGATATTGAGAGGGGTCTGTCCGCCGAATTGCACGACTACGCCTGAAGGCTGCTCGTGACGGTAGATGGCCATTACGTCTTCCACTGTCAGTGGCTCGAAGTATAGGCGGTCAGCGGTGTCGTAGTCTGTGGATACGGTTTCCGGGTTACAGTTAATCATTACTGTTTCATACCCTAGGGCTCTGAGGGCGTAGGTGGCATGGACGCAGCAATAGTCAAATTCTATGCCTTGGCCTATACGATTGGGGCCACCACCAAGAATCATAATTTTTTTCTTGGAAGGGAGCAGAGTCTGTTGGGTTTTGCCTAGGTAGGTGGAGTAGTAATAGAAAGAAGCTTCTTCTGCTCCGCTTACCTGGATGGAGTCAAAGCTCTTATAGATACCCATTGCTGAGCGGCGGCTTACGATTGTGGTTTCTTCAATCTCCAGTAGTTTGGCGATATATTTATCCGCAAAGCCGTCTTTTTTGGCCTTGATTAGGAGCGCGTCGGGGATTGGTTTGCCTTTCTGGCTGATTATTTCCTCTTCTAAATCCACCATTTCTTTAAGATGATTAAGGAAAAATGGCTTGATGCTGGTGTGGGCGTACATTTCATCTACGGTGACGCCTTTGCGCAGTGCTTCGTAAACTATGAATAGCCTTTCACTGGAGGGGCGTTCCAGCATTTTCATTAGTTCTTCCTTGGTAAGGGCGTTGAAATTGCTGGCAAAACCAAGCCCTAAACGTCCGTTTTCCAGGGAGCGGATGGATTTTTGTAGGGATTCTTTGAAGCTTTTGCCGATGGACATAGATTCCCCAACGGCTTTCATTTGGGTGCCTAGGATGTCTGTGGCTTGGGAGAATTTTTCGAAGGCAAATCGTGGGAATTTTACTACCACATAGTCACCTGGTGGGGTGTATTTGTCCAGAGTACCTTCTTTCCAGTAGGGGAGTTCATTGAGGTTAAAGCCTGCTGCAAGCATTGCCGCAACGCGGGCTATTGGGAAGCCTGTTGCCTTGGATGCCAGAGCCGAAGAGCGGGATGTACGGGGGTTGATTTCTATAATAATGATGCGGTCTTGCTTGGCGTTGTAGGCAAATTGGCAGTTACAGCCACCGACTACGCCAACACCAGCTACGATTTTATGGGCTGCCTCTTCCAGGCGTTTTTGTACGCCCTCAGGTACGTCTACCATTGGGGCTACACAGATGGAGTCACCGGTGTGTACACCCATTGGGTCTAGGTTTTCTATATAGCAGGCGGTAATCATATGGCCTGAGTAGTCCCGGACTATTTCCAGCTCCAGCTCTTCCCAGCCTAGGATGCTTTCTTCTATCAGCACCTGGTTTATCAGGCTGCGGTCTATGCCTCTAGCAGCTACGACCTTTAATTCTTCTTCATTGTAGCAGATGCCGCCGCCTGCACCGCCCATGGTATAGGCAGGGCGGACTACGCAGGGGTAGCCTACTTTTTTGGCTATCTCCAGTGCGCCTTCAACGGTATATGTTTCGGCGGATTTGGCCATTTCTATGCCTAACTCCTCCATCATTTGCTTGAAAATAATACGGTCCTCGCCCCGTTCGATTGCTGCCAGGTTGATACCTATTACTTCTACGTTGTATTTGGCTAGAATCCCGGATTTCTCCAGTTCGAAGGCTAGATTAAGAGCAGTTTGTCCACCGCAGTTTGGGAGCAGGGCATCGGGGCGTTCTTTTGCTATAATTTTTTCTATTCGGTTTTTGTTAAGGGGCTCGATGTAGGTGATGTGGGCGATATCCGGGTCGGTCATTATTGTAGCGGGGTTTGAGTTTACCAGTACGATTTCATAGCCAAGGGATTTAAGGGCTTGGCAGGCTTGGGTGCCGGAGTAGTCAAACTCACAGGCTTGTCCTATTACTATCGGGCCGGAACCAATAATTAGGATTTTTTTGATGTCTGTTCTTTTTGGCATGGGTTTGTCCTTTCTATTTCATTAATAATGCCATTACGGCTTTTTGGGCGTGTAGGCGGTTTTCTGCTTCATCGAAGATTACATTGGCGTGTTTTTCAAATATCTCGGCTGTAATTTCCTCACCTCGATGGGCGGGTAAGCAGTGGAGTACTATTGCCCCTGGGTTGGCTTTGGACAATAGGGCGTCATTGATTTGGTAGTCTTTGAAGGTCTTCATACGGGCGACGGCTTCGGCCTCTTGGCCCATACTTGCCCATACGTCGGTTACAAGCACATCGGCGTTTATCGCTGCTTGTGCGGGGTCTTGCACCAGTTCGAATGTGTCGCTGAATTTCCTTGCGAAGTCAAGGGCGTCTTGATGAGGCTCATGGCCTTTGGGTGTGGCAACGGATATTCTCATACCCATGGTCAAACAACCTATTATCAAGGAGTTGCAAATATTATTGCCATCTCCGATATAGGTTAGTTTCAGGCCTTCTAATTGCCCTTTGTGCTCCCTTATGGTCATAAGGTCCGCAAGGATTTGACAGGGATGGTCATAGTCCGTCAAGCCATTGATAACCGGGATTCCGGACCATTTCGCCAAATCTTCCACATCCTGCTGGGCGAAAGTACGTATCATTATCCCGTCAACATAGCGGCCTAGCACCCTGGCGGTGTCTTCCATCGGTTCGCCTCGGCCCATTTGCAGGTCTGATGCCGATAAAAAAAGCGCCTGCCCGCCTAGTTGGTACATACCGGTCTCAAATGAGACTCTAGTGCGGGTGGACGCTTTTTGAAATATCATAGCCAGGGTCTTGCCCTCTAACGGCTTGGATGCCTTGCCTAGTTTGTGTTCGGCTTTCATGGAATCAGCCAAGTCCAATATTTTGACGATATCGGGCTTGGTTAGGTCCAGCATTTTGGTTAGGTGTTTCATTGCCGTTCCTCCTTTAAATGGATGCTGTATTGCGTCCATTATAGCACACATGAATATTTATGCAAGTTTATTGCATAAATATTCATGTGGCCAATCTCAGAATATTATGAAGAATTTTAAGTCCTGCGTCAATATCACTTTGCTCAATTATTAAAGGAGGTAGAAATCTGAGTATATCCGCACCCGCAGTCAAAGCGGCAAGGCCTGCTTCCAGTAGCTTCGCATTGATTGCGGCCGGGGGGTAGTCTTTAATTTTTATGCCAATCATTAGGCCGCGGCCTCTTATTTCACCAACTATGGGCAGGTTCATCTCTTGGATTTTTGTGCGGATATACTCACCTTTTTCCTCTACCTGAGAAATAACCGGCTCCAAGATACCTAGCACTGTGAGTGCGGCGGCACAGCATACAGCATTGCCGCCGTAGGTTGTTGCGTGGTCACCAGGGGCTAGGACGTTGCGGAGCTTTTCGCTCACTATAAAGCCACCTAAAGGCAGTCCCCCGGCAATACCCTTTGCAAAGCTTACAACATCGGGCTTGACGCCAAAATGCTGATATCCAAACCATTTTCCCGTGCGGCCGATTCCCGTTTGCACTTCATCTATCAGAAGAAGCCAACCCCGCTTATGACAGAGCTCGGCAGCAGCTTGTACATATTCTTTATCCAGGGGCATTACGCCCCCTTCCCCCTGTATGGGCTCGATAAATAATGCGCAAATGTCGTCCCCTTGGGCCTCTAAAGCCGCCATATCCCCAGGAGGAACATGCCTAAAACCCTGGGTCAGTGGATGAAAATGCTGATGAAATTTATCCTGTCCCGTAGCCGCCAAAGTCGTAATTGTACGGCCATGGAAGGAGCCTTCCAATGTGACAATAGTGGAACGGCCATTGCCGTATTTCCTGGCCACCTTGATAGCACCTTCATTGGCCTCTGCACCGGAGTTGGCAAAGAAAACCCCAGCCATATCTGTAAGCTCGGTAAGCCGCAGGGCCAGCTTGGCGGCAGGAGCGGTGTAGTACAGGTTGGAAACATGAGATAGCTCCCCAGCCTGGTCAGCAATGGCCTTAGCCCAAGTCGGATGCCCATGCCCGATAGAGGTCACCCCAATACCGGAAGCAAAGTCGATATATTCCTTGCCATCGGCGTCCCATAGACGGCAGCCCTGACCTTTTACAAAGGCGATAGGATAGCGGCTATAGGTGGGAAGGATGTGGTTATCGGATAATTGCTTAAGGGATTGATTGGTCATGGGTATCGCTCCTTTATTTTTCAATCGTCATAATGTACCGCGATTTGGGATATAAATCAATCTATGCCAGTGGATTACCGCTCAAAGGTTTTCTTCCATGTCTTTACAAGCTGATATTGGAAAAAGGCATAAAGTGGCTCGATATCTTCGCTTTCATCATAATGCTCTAATGCACGATAATACCCATCTCTATCTTCATCAAAAACGATTAAAGGCGGGTGATTATTGACCATGAGGAAGTAGTTCATCATAGTGCGCCCCATGCGACCATTCCCATCAGAAAACGGATGAATGTAAACGAAGCGAGCATGAAAATACGTTGCCGCTTTTAATATTTTCATAGGTTCAGTTAAACTTAAAATATCAGTTATTTCTTCGACCAATTTTGTTAAATCAGCGTCAACCTCTTCTGGCAAAGACCCCACTTCATGGCGACCAACTACAAAATCATTTTTCTTAAACTCTCCGGGGCGTTCTCCTAATTCAAAAAAACGGCGGTCATCGTATGTTCCCATTGTGGTAATCTCGTGGACTTCTTTGATTAAATCCAGTGTTATTGGTTCTTTAGCAATGATTTTGGAAAGCAAGAACGCATAACATTTGCGTTGATTGCTGATTTCTGCCAGAGTTTCCGGGCTACCTTTGAATGTCTTTACAGACCTATCTTCAAAAACCTCTCTTGTAGCATGGAAAGTTACTTCTGGGTTTTCGATTTTCGTAGTGTTATAAGCAAATTGGACTCTGAAGCTGTTAAGTCGAAGGTCAAGGTCTAAGACTGTCTTGATGCTAAAACGTTCCCACATCTGTAAAATATTTTCATAATTTGCCAGAGCAGCCACCTCTTTTCCGATTATTACGTAATATTATTATACCATAGGTAGAAGACGTTTTAGGCTGATTCAGAGTCTAACCAGAACATTTTAATTGCTTGAAAGTCGCATTTTATATGAATATTTAGACCATGTAATCCATGATATAATAATGCAAGTAAATAAGGTTGATAATCCTATACCATCTTACAGGGGATGAAGGAGTACTTGAGGAGCTTGACGCCTATGTTTATGGCTTATAACGGTAAATTCAGATGGTGCCTACTATTGACAGTAAAACCTTGAACCCACAGAACAGTTTATCAATAGCCTTGATTTACGGCAAAGCAGCGGGGACTATAACTATGCTGCCTATCTGCTTGCAGATGAAAATAATGTATCTATCAAAGTAGCCGCATATGCCGGAACAGATAAAGTGGACTTAATCGAAACAAGAGAATACGGCAACCGCTGCCTTATTACTTCCACGGTACGCATACTTGACCGCCTGGATTCTGAAAACCGCACTTTTGCTAAGATAACGTCTAAAAACCGTCTTGAACAAGAACGTGTAAATAGTATTGCCTTGCGCGAAGCTGTAATAAATGCAATCGTCCACAATGACTATACAAAGGGTGTTCCCCTTGTTGAGATTTATACTGATAGGATTGAAGTTACATCCTGCGGCGGGCTTGTGAGTGATTTAACAGAAGAAGATTTTTTTAAGTGCCGCTCAATGCCGCGCAACCGTGAACTTATGCGTG